>JALVTA010000217.1 GCA_027036095.1 Thiotrichales bacterium
CCCCAGATGCACCTGCACTACCCTGACGGGAGCAGCCGTCAGGGTTTTCTTTTATACAGTCTGACTCCGCGCCTGATATTGTTGATCTCGGCATCCAATTCATCGGCTGATATGAGGCGCTGGTAAGTCGTAATTCCCAGCCATCCGCCCTGTCCATACTCGAACACGGCGAACCCCGGCCGGCTGCCGTCCGGCAATTCGAACCAGGCAATGTATCGCCGCCGCACCACGGCCTTGCCCAGCGCGTGATGCCATTCCATCGCCACCCACACCTCGTCCGGATCCTTCAGCGTGCGCGCCAGCATCTTCAGGTACCGCTCCCGACCATGCTTGGCGACCTTCCAGCGACCCTTCGCATCCCGGAACATCTCCTCGCCAACCACCAGCACTTCGCCGGTCACGTCGGTGAAGGGCGCCGGCTTGCCGATCGCCGCGCCAAACTCGGCCAGGAACGCGCCCACATAGGCCGTCTCTTCCCCCTTGCGGAAGGGCGGCAGCAGATCCTTTTCGGAGAACGGTCGCGGTTCCGGCAACAGGTCTTGCGCCGGGAAATCCGGAATCAGCCTCGGACGGTCGCCCATTCGCCGCCAGGGCCAGGGCGCATCGCCTTTGGGCGGCGGAACGAACTGGCGCATCCACGCATCGCGTCCCGGCGGGTAGGCCCAGCCGGGCCCGACGCCTTCCGGCACCGTGACGGTGCGCGGGTTCGGGCCGCGCACGCCGATCCTCACCTTGCGCATCTTCAGCCTCGGCGATTCGGAGGGCTTCAGGCCCTTCCGCTTCAGGGTCGCCGAATTCATTCCCGTGACGGTGCATTTGCAGCCGAAGCCGTTGGGCGGGTAGTTCGTCTGCCAGAAGGGATCGTCCCTTGGCAGGATCAGCCCGTCCCAGGCCAGATGCTGGGGCCGGGGATCGCTGGATGCGGGCGAATGGTGATACTGCCAGTAGTCCATGCGCTGGAGCTGCGCGTAGCGGCCGGCCTGGTAGCTGGTGCGAAGGTTCGTCTCGTAGATAACGCGGGTGCGCCAACCGCGCGCGCCGCGATAGCTCCAGCCGTGCTTTTGCACGATCCTGTCAAAATCCTTCCGGAACTGTTTGAGGGTCGTTCCCTGCTCGATGGCTTTCTGGACCGCCGCCTGCAAGTCCTCGACCAGGGCCATGCGCATGGCGCCGGCCACGACGAAGGCGTGATCGTGATTCCCGTGGACGATATCCGTCCATGTGCGCGTCGGCAGCGCGAGCTTGCGCCGAAAGAATGCGATCTGCGCATCGAACGGAAGCGTCCCGTATCGGGCGGGCATGTCAGTCGCCCTGGCTGACTTCGTATTGCCCGGTCAGGTCGGCCGCCGTCAGGGCCTTTCCCATCAACTCGCCGATCCGGTCGATATCCATCGTGCCGACCAGTTCCGGCAACCGGTCGGCGAACTCTTCCAGGCTTTCCACCTCGTCCAGCAGCTTGCGCGCCTGGTCGATCATGGCGTCGGTGACCGGAGCGGATTCGCGCTCCAGCTGGTCGGCCAGCCTGTCCGCCGCAGCCGCCGAGTCCCCCTCGGCGAACGCCGCCGGCGGCCGCGGCGCATCTGTCCCGGCCGGACCTACGGCCGGCTGCGTCGCCTCGCTCCATTCGCCGCCATAAGTCTCGGTGATGTACTTGATGCTCGGCCTGAAGCCCATGTCCACGATGGTCTTGTCCCGTTCCGCGCGGGCCTTGAGGTCTTCGGGCTCCTCGATGACGCGCCGCACGCGCGGCGTGGCCGCACCGGGGAAATTCCATTCGGTGAGCCAGCGGGCCACCTGGCGATTGAAGCTGCCGCAGACCAGGTCGGCATCGGCCTTGATGATGTCGCGTCGCACCTCGGTCTGGAGCGTTTCATTGCCCAGTTTGCCGGGCGTGCCCTGGGTGCTGGCCGTCTGACCGAGAATGACCTTGGCGATGGCGGCATCCATGCGCTCCTGCAAGGCCGCGTAGTCCGCCGTGCCCGACCGGGCGGCCTCGATCAGGTCCACCTCCATGCCTTCCGGGATGGCGATGCCCGAATCCGTCTGGATCGCTTCCAGAGCCTGCAAGAGCCGGGTCCGATCCTCGGGGGAGGCTCCCTGAGGAAACTTGCCCTTGGCCGTCGGCATGCCGAACTTCTCCAGGAAGATCAGCCAGAACTTCATGCCATGCCGCTTGAACATCACCGGCCAGTAAAGCGCCTGGGCCAGGCCGATGCCGTAGGGGTCGTCACCATGAGAGCCGCCCGTGCGGTAGTGCCAGAATTTGCGATCCGGCACCGGCTCGCCCAGCGGGCGCGCCATCGTCAGCAGGCGCAGCGAACCGTCCGGCGCGAAGCCAAACCGACGCTGGCGGCGCACGCGAATGTCAGCCACCACGATGCGACCGGCATCGCGTGCCCACAGCACCTCGGCTACGGCATAGCCGAAGAACACCCCGAACAGCATCTTGTCCGTGATGTCGTCCCAGTTCAGGCGCCTGAGCTGCTCCTCCAGGAACCCGGCGGCCGCCTTGTCCCGACGCTTGTCGCCGCCGGGGACAACCTCCCAGTCGGCGCCGACCAGCGCCAGCCGGCGCTGGGCCAGGCAGGCCGCCACCTGGTCGTCGCGCAGAAGCTCCTCGTAGATGGTCAGCGACCCGCCCCGGGCCGCCAGCACCGTGTCGCCGGGCGGCAACAGGGGCAGGCTGTTCACGTAGCCGAGCGTGATGTCGCGCCCGTCCAGCGTCGTCGCGACCTCGTTCATCTCCACACGCTTGCTCATGACAGCACCTCCCTCGCCGGAATCCGGCCGGAACCCGTGTTAGAATGTGGTGTAATATGGGGGAGCGCCGCGAGACGGGTATGGGTTGCCCCAAGACCCCAAACAGCGCTCAGAATCGATTTGAGCGAGCCGCCCATCAGAATCCCTCGATATCCATCGCGCCGCCCACGGCGCCCCAGCCATCGTTCTTCGCCGGAAGCCGGACCGGAACGCCGGCATCGGACAGCCAGGCGGCGCTGGTCCGGCGCCCGGTGGATACATAGTCCACGACCAGGCCGCCTCCGGCCGCGGCGCTCGCGGCCAGCGCCAGCGCCCAGAAGCGGTCGGCATGGCTGCCGCCGGTGCGCTCCGCGCCAAGGCGCGGCGCGCCGGTGGGGCCGATGGTGCGCGTCACCGAATGCAGATCGGCGCGCAGTTCCGCGCGCGGCG
Organism: Thiotrichales bacterium; assembly: GCA_027036095.1. Classification (GTDB taxonomy): domain Bacteria; phylum Pseudomonadota; class Gammaproteobacteria; order Thiomicrospirales; family Thiomicrospiraceae; genus Sulfurivirga. The sequence continues at coordinate 3,190 of JALVTA010000217.1, forward strand.
GGATCCTCAACTTGCGATCCTCCATCGCCTGCTTCAGCGCCGTGGCCATGTCCAGCTTGCGCGCGGCCGAGAAGAGCACGCCCTCGATGCGGTAGCTGCCATGCCGGCGGCGCGCTTCCTCGACCGGCATCTCGCCCAGGCCGGTCTGGTCGAGCGCGGCGCGGATGACCCGGTAGTCGCGCATCACGCGATCCAGCTCCGCGAGCTGCTCGGCGAAGCTTACGCGCCGCATCTCGACCAGCTCGCGGCAGACCAGCACGCCGTCCACGTCTTCGAGCACGGCGATCACGGTCAGGTCGCCTCGCGCGGCGAAGTCCATGCCGACCCAGCACGGGCCGCCGGCATAGTCCTCCGGATGACCCGCCGCGTCATCCTCGCAAGCGCCGATCAGGTCATAGGTCAGCCAGGCCGTGGCCTCGTCCACGAACCGGCACTCGAACTCCTGCGCCCACGCCTCGGGATCGTTCATCGCGGCCTTCAGCTCCTCGACGTTGCGCGGCAACCCGTCGCGCACAGCGTCGTAGATCGTGACCACGTGCCGGGAGAACGTCTTGCCCAGCTCGGGGTCGGTCATGATCTCGTGGAACTTGTCGCCCTTGCCGTTCGGCGTGGAAATCACCCGCAGCTTGAGATCCGGCCGGGAGACCACGGGCAACAGCGCCGTCCAGATGGCGCGGTTGTCCTGGTGGTGGGCGAACTCGTCCAGGATCAGGTTCTCGGTCATGCCGCGCGCCGTGCTGGGG
>JALVTA010000218.1 GCA_027036095.1 Thiotrichales bacterium
GATGCCATCGGGCAGGAAGGCGGTCTTGCGGTTGAGCTTCCAGTGGTTCTCCAGCAGCTGGCTGAACAGCGCCTGATCCCGCCTGTGCGCCTCGTCCGTGCCGTGACCGAACTTGTACTGATGCTTGTCTTCGCAGGCCATGGTGTGCCTCCCTTTCAGTGAGTGCTGAAATTATGGCACAAAAAAACCGGGCACAATGGCCCGGAGGAAATCTGCAATCTGAGGAGCAACACTTGATGAAGGCCGGACACGGAAAGGGGTGTTCTGCCCAATCAAGGTTAAAGACAGTTTATGAGGGGATAAGCTGGAGAGTATGGAGAAAGTCTTGAGAAATGTTGCGGCGCACCCTTCGGCGCGCCGGAGAAGGGTGTCAGAGCGCTTCGCGCCCCCGTTCGCCGGTGCGGATGCGGATGACATCGTCCAGCGGGCTGACGAAAATCTTGCCATCACCGATCTTGCCGGTCTGGGCCGCCTGCATGATGGCTTCCACGGCGGATTCCACCAGATCTTCCGCCACGGCCACTTCCAGCTTCATCTTGGGCAGAAAGTCCACCACGTATTCCGCGCCGCGGTACATTTCGGTGTGGCCCTTCTGGCGGCCATAGCCCTTCACTTCGGTCACAGTCAGGCCGTGGATGCCGATCTCGTGCAGCGCCTCGCGCACGTCGTCCAGCTTGAAGGGCTTGATGATGGCGGTAATCAGTTTCATGCGTCAACCTCCACTTGTGTTGCTTGTCGTTTCTGATTCTTGAGGCAGCAGCAGCGGCTCGCCCATGCGGATGGCCGCAGGGGCCCGCAGGTCCGCCAGCGGCGCCAGCGCATTGTCCGGCGTCAATATTATCACGGTCGAGCCCATGTTGAAGCGGCCGATCTCCTCGCCCCGGGCGAAGTGAAGGTCTTCATCTTCGTAGTCCCAGTGCCTGAGCACCGGGCCATACGGTGGGGTGATGCGCCCGGCCCAGACGGTCTCCATGCTGCCGACGAAGATGGCGCCCACCATGATCAGCGCCAGCGGCCCGTGGTCCGTTTCAAAGCGCAGGATGAGCCGCTCGTTGCGGGCGAACAGCTGATCCACATGGGCAACGGTGGCCGGATTGACGGCAAACAGATCCCCCGGCACATAGGTCATGGACACCAGCCGCCCATCAGTGGGCATGTGGACACGGTGGTAGTCCCGAGGGGACAGGTAGATGACCGCCTGCGCCCCGTTTTCGAACTGGCGGGCGTAGTGGATGTCGCCGCCCAGCAGCGCCTCCAGTGTGTAGTCGTGACACTTGGCCTGCACCAGCGTGTGCCCGTCGATGCGGGCAGCCCGGCTTATCACGCCATCGGCCGGACTGACCAGCGGCGCATCGGCGATGGGGCGGGCGCCGGGCTTGAGCGCACGGGTAAAGAAGGCGTTGAAACAGGGGTAGGCGGTGGGATCCGGCTCGGCCGCCTCGTCCAGATCAATGTCATACAGGCGGACGAAGCTCCTGATCATCAGGTTCTTCAGCCAGGGGGTCTCGCGGTTGGCCAGCCAGTGGACCAGCTCCGAGAGCAGATGCTGCGGCACCAGATACTGGGGCAGCACCTTGAACAGCCAGGCAAGGTTCATGGGATCGCTCGCTTGTTATAATGTGCTGATTTTAGTGGATAACGGGACGCGAAGCATGAAAGAGAAGATCAACAAGGTGGTGCTGGCCTATTCCGGCGGGCTGGATACGTCCATCATCGCCAAGTGGCTGCAGGAAGCCTATGACTGCGAAGTGGTCACCTTCACCGCCGACATCGGCCAGGGCGAGGAGGTGGAGCCGGCGCGTGCCAAGGCGCAGGCCATGGGCATCAAGGAGATTTACATTGAGGACCTGCGCGAAGATTTCGCCCGGGACTATGTCTTTCCCATGTTCCGTGCCAACGCCATCTATGAGGGTGAATACCTGCTGGGCACCTCCATCGCCCGTCCGCTGATCGCCAGGCGGCTGGTGGAGATCGCCGAAGAGACCGGTGCGGACGCCATCGCCCATGGCGCTACCGGCAAGGGCAACGATCAGGTGCGCTTCGAGCTCAACGCCTACGCGCTCAACCCGGACATCAAGGTCATCGCTCCGTGGCGGGAGTGGGACCTCAATTCCCGTGAAAAGCTGATGGCCTATGCCGAGGCACACGGCATTCCCATCGAGAACAAGAAAGGGAAGAAGTCCCCTTATTCCATGGACGCCAACCTGCTGCACATCTCCTATGAGGGCGGTCTGCTGGAAGACCCGTGGAACGAGCCGGAGGAGAGCATGTGGCGCTGGACCGTCTCGCCCGAGGCGGCGCCGGATCAGCCCCTCTATCTGGAGCTGGAGTACGAGCGGGGCGATCTGGTGGGCATCAACGGCGAGCGCATGAGCCCGGCGCAGGTGATGGAACACCTCAACCGGGTAGGTGGCGAGCATGGTATCGGCCGTACCGACATTGTGGAAAACCGCTTTGTGGGCATGAAGTCCCGTGGCTGCTACGAGACGCCGGCGGGCACCATCATGCTCAAGGCCCACCGGGCCATCGAGTCCATTACGCTGGACCGGGAGGCGGCTCACCTGAAGGATGAGCTGATGCCCCGCTACGCGACGCTCATCTACAACGGCTTCTGGTTCGCCCCGGAGCGGGAGATGCTGCAGGCGGCCATCGACCAGACCCAGGAGAAGGTCACCGGCACGGTGCGTGTCAAGCTCTACAAGGGCAATGTGATCGTGGTGGGACGCAAGTCGCCCTACAGCCTGTTCGACGAGAAGATCGCCACCTTCGAGGATGACGAGGGCGCCTACGATCAGAAGGACGCCGAAGGCTTCATCAAGCTCAACGCCCTGCGACTGAAGAATCTGGCCCGCCGTCAGCGCTCATGAGCCGCCCCGCCCCCAGCTGGTCCCGTCTGCAGGAAGAGCCGGCGCTGATGCTGGCCTTCGGTTTCGGCAGCGGCCTGAGCCCGAAGGCGCCCGGCACCGTCGGCACCCTGGTGGGGCTGCTGCTGGCCATTCCGGTGGCGCTGTGGCAGCCGTGGCTGGGCTGGGCGGCGGTGGTGCTGGGGGTCATTTTCGGCCCGCAGCTTTGTCAGGCGGGCATTGACGTCACCGGCGTGGAGGATCACCCCGGCATCGTCTGGGACGAGATGGTGGCCATCTGGCTGGTGACGCTGGCGCTGCCGGCGCAGACGCCGCTGTGGTGGCTGGCCGGCTTTGCCGCCTTCCGCTTCTTCGACATTCTCAAGCCGCCGCCGATCATGCAGCTGGAGCGCATCAGCCACGGCGGCTGGGCGGTGATGATGGATGATCTGATGGCGGCCATCTACGCGCTGGGCGTGGTCTGGGGCGTACATCTGTGGCTTTTGGCGCCCTGATTCAGTAAACTTTGACCCGACGCATAAAGAGATTCAAGAGGACCCGATATGTTCATTTCCTGTGAAGAGGCCAAACGGCTGATCAAAGAGCAGGACGCTCAGTTCATCGATGTGCGCACGCCGCCGGAATACGAGATGAGCAAACTGCCCGATGCCATCAACATTCCGCTGCAGGAGCTGGAGGCGCGCGTCAACGAGCTGGACAAGAATCGTCCCATCGTGGTGTTCTGCCGTTCCGGCAGCCGCTCCCACATGGCGCAGCAGCTGTTGCAGATGATGGGCTTCCACGACGTGCACAACATGGGGCCCTACACCGCATGGTATCAGTGCCCGGATGTGTGAGAGGAGTCTGATGGATTCCCAAAGCGCCGCAAGGCGCTTTTTTGTTTGGTAATTCCCTACCAAACCGGACCAAATTTGGTAGGTTTTTGGTATGGGAAGCAAGCGGATCAGGTGTCCGAGATGCGGCGCCAATCGATACTGGAAGCTCTCTGACGGGCGGTACAAGTGCAA
>JALVTA010000219.1 GCA_027036095.1 Thiotrichales bacterium
TGTGACCGTAGGTGTCATTGATGCGCTTGAAGTGGTCAATGTCCACCATCAGCACCGCCAGTGGCGCTTCCTGACGCACGGCACGGCTGTATTCCTCCTTCAGGCGCTGCATGCCGAAGCGGCGGTTAAAGGCACCCGTCAAGCCATCCAGCACCGCAATGCGCTGAATCTCCTCGTGGGTGAGTGCATTGCGCAGCGCCAGCCCCAGCCCGGCCACGAACATGTCGCGCAGCTGGCGCTGCTTCTCATCCGGTGACTGAACCGCCGCCAGCAATAGCACACCCACCACGGCTCCCTGAAATGTCACTGGCAGAATCTGCACCACTTTGGGACGGAAATCCACCAGTACGGCATCCACATGCACCTCCTCCGGCAACGTGACTTCCAACGCCTGCTGCGTCTCAATCACCCTGTCCACATGCGGGTGACGGGCCAGGCGTTCGGCCTGGGCGATGCCCCGGGAAAAGACCGGCGTCACCTCACCCTTGTCGATGACATACAGCGCCACCGCCTGCGCCAGATTCTGGCTGATGATCAGTTCGCTCACCTGCTCGGCTAGATCCTCAAGCTCCAGGCTGGCCGACAGACGCCGGCTCAGCGCTTCATAGGCCTGCTGCATTTCCCGGGTTTCATGCAGCGTGCGTACCAACCTGTTGAAGGACCGGGCCACACTGCCCAGCTCATCGGATGAGCGGATGTCAATCATGCAGTCTTCCGGTGCCAGACACACCGCCTGTTCTTCACGGCTGATTTCCGCCAGCTCCCGTTCCAAGGCGTTGGACACCTTGTCCATCTTGCCTGACAGCATGCGCATGGCTGGCCGTATGACAAAATGCACCAGCCCATAGTTGAGCAGGCCCATGGCCACACCCGCCCCAATGGCCAGCATGTAGAAAGCCGGTGAAAACACCTCTTCCCGCGGAAAACCGAACAGAAGCAGGAAAAAAGGGAAAACCAGCCCCATCATCAGGCCGGCCACAATCATCCAGATGAGCTGGTCACGAAAAATGCTGCGAGTCAGGCGGGGCATCATAAGCTGGCTACTCCAGATCAAAACAGACTTTACATTGTAAGGATGGCGTGTGGACAGCCCACATTGAGCTTTTTTATATCACCACAAAGATTAAGGGTGGCTGGGCCCCTTTCCTTAATCATCAAACTGAATTACAGAGCGCACTCTCAGACCATTCCATTCAAAGTCATTCAGTGCCCTGAGATCCACCAGACAGGTCAGGCCCACAACTTCATAACCCACCTTCTGGCACAAATCCGCCGCTGCCTGCATGGAGCCGCCGGTAGCGATCAGGTCATCACAGATGATCACCCTGCCACCGTCACCTTTCTGCATCTGCAGCTCGTCGGAGCCATACTCCAGGCCATAGCTTACCGACGCATGCACATTGGGCAGCTTGCCCGGCTTGCGCACCTTTACAAATCCCTTGCCATGCTTGTAGGCCAAGGCGGCGGCAAAAATGAAACCGCGGGACTCGATGCCCACCAGGTGATCCACCTGCGCCCACTCGTCATCGGTAAACAACGCACTCATGGCATCGATGGTTTCGGCAAATTTCTGCCGCAGCAGGGGCGACACATCGCGAAACAGAATGCCCGGCTTGGGAAAATCCGGAATTTCGTCAATGTATTGGGCAAGTGGGTGCATTTTTTGCTCCTCCGGTAGAATGGAATCCTGTAACAGCATGAACGGATCGGACCATGAAACCGATCGAAAACACCTTTGAAGAACAGTTCATTCTCGAACTGGCGCCCATTGCGCAGCGGGTGGCATTCGCCGTGTTCAGCACTTGGTCGCTGCCGCAGATGATGGACCACTGGCTCAACGCCAAACGACCCGACCAGCTGTTGCGTGATTATGACTGCCCGCCACGCTTCTGGCGGGATATCCTGCGTGCGGCCATGATCGCCAAGGTCACCTATTTTCTGCCCAACCCCCGTTTCAAACGGCAGCAGGTGGAGTATCTGCTCGCTCTGGCCAGCGCCCTGATCGACCGGCCCATGACCGAATTCCCGCCGGAAGACGCACTAGCTGCCACCCAGCGGGACTACCCGGTGCTGCACCGCTGGCTGCAGCAGTTCCAGCGACTGCGCTTCAGAGTGCCAGACTGATCACTTGCACAGCTCGGCGTTGCTGGTGCCATACTCCGCCTGTGCGTGCACATCCACCAGCACGCTGCGCCAGTTCTGACCAATGGGGTTGAGAGCGGAGTTGTAGGGCAGAATCCAGTGTTTTCCGCTGGTGTTGGCACCAAGGAAGTCGGTGTAATAGGCACGCTCCGAACACAGACGATCACGCATGGCCTGTTTCCACTCCCGGAAGGAAATACCCACGACAATATCATCTCCGCTGTTGGCAAACGTATCATCTCCATCCGCGTTCTCAGGCGCCAGCTTGCCATCCGGCCCCGGCCAGATGATCACCGCCACATAGGAGTTACGCTCATTGGCGATATTCTCATTGGGATCGTTCAGGTCGATATTCAGATAGGGCAGCAGAATGTTCTGGTCGGCTTTGGAGGCTGTATCCAGCAAATAGGGCGTTGCGGTCACACCCGATGTCGTAAACAGGGTGTGGTAATTGTTGCTTTCGTTTTTTGCCAGAAGGTAGTCCTTGGCGCCCGTGCTGAGCCATTCCTGAATATCCATCACACTGCTCACCGGGGGCCTGGTCACATACTTGTCCGCCGCCGAAATAAGCGATGTTGAAACGGATGTTTCTGCAGCATTTACGTCATAGCGATCATTGAAGATCGTAAAACGTTCATCGGCCACATAATAGAAGGTGAATTTCTGTGGATAAATGTAGAAATTGCGACTCTTGATGGAATGGGGCAAACGACCGATCTTTATCGTGCCCGACAGCTTGTCGTTGGTGATGCCGGTGGTCTTGTCATGGGAATAGGTACCCCCAGCATAAGTGATGACACGGGGATTTCCACAGGTAGAATCCGGTGCTCCGTCATTGTTGAAATCAGGGCAAGGCAGATAGCCCAGGCCACCCATGCGTTTCATTGAATAGTAGGTGACAGAACCACTGTTATCCTTCGACAGATACAGCTCAGGCGACAACATCACATGTGTCAACAGCCGACGCTTGGCCGTCTCCAAGGCCTGTAACGCATTGATGCCGTGCGCCAGCTTGGCCTCCGTGCCCGGCTTCTTGCCCAAAAGGTGGAGTGCCAGCAGGGTAATCAGGCCCATGACCAGAATGAACAGCAGCACAGCCCAACCCTGCTGCCTGGCCAGCCGATCTTTTCCATGGTACGGATACATGTGGTTCATGGACGGATTATGCGCTTGGTGAATACCAAAATGGTAACACACCTTCCAAACAAAAAACCCCCTGACCTTGTGGGGACAGGGGGTTTGGAATGGATGAGGCTGGGGATGACCTACTCTCGCATGGGACCTCCCACACTACCATCGGCGCTGGCGCGTTTCACTTCTGAGTTCGGGATGGGATCAGGTGGTTCCACGCCGCTATGGTCCCCAGCCAATTGGGGAGGGAGGAAGCTTTGGCTTCCTCCCGATGTTCGGAACAGATCTCTTTGCATTCAGCCCGGTTTCGGGGCAGGTCACTTTTTGAGCTGTATGACCAAGCCTCACGGGTCATTAGTACCGGTTAGCTTCACGCATTACTGCGCTTCCACACCCGGCCTATCAACGTGGTGGTCTTCCACGGCCCTTCAGGGATCTCGAGGATCCAGGGAGAGCTTATCTTGGGGCAGGTTTCCCGCTTAGATGCTTTCAGCGGTTATCCCTTCCGAACGTAGCTACCCGGCAGTGCCGCTGGCGCGACAACCGGAACACCAGAGGTTCGTCCACTCCGGTCCTCTCGTACTA
>JALVTA010000220.1 GCA_027036095.1 Thiotrichales bacterium
CGGCTGCGGGACACCCTGCCGGAAGTCCAGTTCAACATGTGGATCAACGCCCTGCAGGCCCGGGAAGAGGGCAACACGCTGCGTCTGCTGGCCCCGACCGCCCAGGTGCAGGACTGGATCAGCCGCAAACTGTTCCGCCAGATCCGTGAGGCGGTCACCGCCGTGCGTCCCGATACGGAGGTGGTGCTGGACGTGGACGGCTATCTGTCCGGCGCCGGCGGCAACGAGGTGCCGGCGGTGGAGGCCCCCGCGCCGGTACGGGACAGTGGCATCCAGCACAATCTCAATCCCCACTTCACCTTCGACAATTTCGTGGAGGGCAAGGCCAACCAGCTGGCGGCGGCGGCGGCCCGTCAGGTGGCGGAAAATCCGGGCGGCAGCTACAACCCCTTTTTCATCTACGGTGGCGTGGGGCTGGGCAAGACCCACCTGATGCATGCCATCGGCAATGCGCTGCTGGCGCGCAACCCCAGCGCCCGGGTGGTCTATCTGCACTCGGAGCGTTTCGTGGCCGACATGGTCAACGCCCTGCGCCATAACCGCATCGAGAAGTTCAAGAAGTTCTACCGCTCGCTGGATGCGCTGCTGATCGACGACATCCAGTTCTTCGCCCACAAGGAGCAGAGTCAGGAGGAGTTCTTCCACACCTTCAACACCCTGCTGGAGGGCAACAAGCAGGTGATCCTCACCTCCGACCGCTTCCCCAAGGAGGTAGATGGCCTGGAAGACCGGCTCAAGTCCCGCTTCGGATGGGGGCTGACCATCCAGGTGGAGCCGCCCGAGTTTGAAATGCGCGTGGCCATCCTGCTCAAGAAGGCCTCGGAAGCCGGCATGATGCTGCCGGACGAGGTGGCCTTCTTCATCGCCAAGCGCCTGCGGGGCAACGTGCGTGATCTGGAGGGGGCGCTCAAGCGGGTGATCGCCTATGCCCAGTTCACCCGGCAGCCCATAACGCTGACCACCGCCAAGGAGGCGCTCAAGGACCTGCTGGCGCTGCAGCAGAAGATGATCACGCTGGAGAACATCCAGAAGACGGTGGCCGACTACTACAAGGTGCGCGTGGCCGACCTGCTGGGCAAGCGCCGTTCCCGCAACGTGGCTCGGCCGCGTCAGATGGCCATGGCGCTGGCCAAGGAGCTGACCACCCACTCCCTGCCGGAGATCGGCAACGCCTTCGGTGGGCGTGACCACACCACCGTGCTGCACGCGGTGCGCAAGGTGCAGCAGCTGCGTGAGGAGGATCCGCGCTTTGAGGAAGATTTCAACAACCTGATCAAGATCATCACCAACTGAGGAAGGGTGCGCATGAAAATCGTCATTTCCCGCGAGACGCTGCTCAAGGGCCTGCAGACGGTCGCCGGCGTGGTGGAGAAGCGTCAGACCAAGCCGATTCTCGGCAATGTGCTGATGCAGCTGGAGGATCAGACCCTCACCCTGGTGGGCACCGATCTGGAAGTGGAGGTGCGCGCGCAGGTGCTGGTGGACAGCAGCGACGCTCCCAGCTTTGCCACCACCCTGCCGGCGCTCAAACTGCTGGGCATCGTGCGTGCCCTGCCGGACGGCGCAGTGGTGCAGCTCACCTTCGATGCCGACGGGCGCTGCACCCTCAGCTCCGGCCGAAGCCGCTACCGGCTCTCCACCCTGCCGGCGGACGAGTTCCCGCTGATGGACCTGACCCAGACGAGCCTGTCGCTGAGCGTGCCCCAGGCGACGCTGCGCGCCCTGCTGGCGCATACCCACTTCGCCATGGCGGCGCAGGATGTGCGCTACTACCTCAATGGCATGCTGTTCGACATCGCCGACCACAGCCTGCGGGTGGTGGCCACCGACGGCCACCGCCTGTCCACCTGCGCCACCGAGCTGGAGACCGAAGCGCTCAGCCCCACGCAGGTGATCCTGCCGCGCAAGGGCGTGCTGGAACTGGTCAAGCTGCTGGAGCCGCGGGACGACCTGGTGCAGCTGTCCATTGCCAGCAACATGCTGGCGGTGCAGCTGGAAGGGGTCTCCTTCATCTCCAAGCTGATTGAGGGGCGCTTCCCGGACTACCGGCGCGTCATTCCGAAGGACAATCCGCTCAAGCTGCGGGCCGACCGCAATCTGCTGCGCGACATCCTGCACCGGGCCACCATTCTCTCCAATGACCGCTTTCGCGGCGTGCGGCTCAATCTGGAGCCGGGCCTGCTGACCGTGCATGCCCAGAACGCCGAGCAGGATGAGGCCCATGAGGAGCTGGTGGTGGAGTATGAGGGCACGCCGCTGGAAATCGCCTTCAACGTCCAGTATCTGCTGGATGTGCTCGGTGCCCTGCAGGGGGATTTCGCCGAACTGGCCTTCCGGGATGCCAACGGCCCCCTGCTGGTGGAAGAGGCGCACGAAGCGCTGCACTGCCAGCATGTGGTCATGCCCATGCGCCTGTAATCCTGCCGGGCACGCCGTCATGGCGTGCCGCACCTCCGCCTCATGCACGCCCTGCGCCGGCTCGTTCTCACCCAGTTTCGCTGTTTTGATCGCTTCACCCTCGAGGTGGCGCCGGGGCTCACCGTCATCGAAGGGGCCAACGCTCGCGGCAAGACGGCGCTGATCGAGGCGCTGTGGCTGCTGGCCTCCGGCCGCTCCTTCCGCACCGCCCGTCTGGACCAGCTCATCCGCCATGGGCAGGCAGAAACCACCCTCTACGCCGAAGTGGGGGGGCACCGGCTCGGCTGGGGACGGCGGGGCGGAGAGACCCGCCTGCGGCTGGACGGGGAGACGGTGCGCACCCAGGCGGAACTGAGCGCCCGTTTTCCCGCCCAGCTGCTTACGCCCGAATCCCACCGCCTGCTGGAAGAAGGGCCGCGCGGGCGGCGACAGTATCTGGACTGGGGCGGCTTTCACCAGCAGCCGGGTTTTCTCGGCCACTGGCGCGCCTGGCGGCAGGCGTTGCGGCAGCGCAACGCCGCCCTGCGGCAGGGGCTGGCGCCGGAAATGGTGCGTCTGTGGGACGGGGCGCTGGTGGAGGCGGGCGAGGCGCTGGACGCCTTGCGTCAGGACTACGTGACCCGGCTGGAAGCGCCGCTGAGGGCGCTGCTGGCGGAACTGCTGCCGGAGCTGGCCGAGGCGGTCACTCTGCGCTATCAGCGCGGCTGGCGGCAGGGGTTGACGCTGGCGGAGGCGCTGGAGGCCGGCTGGGAAGGCGATGTGCGCCAGCAGACCACTCGCAGCGGCCCGCACCGGGCCGATCTGGCCTGTCTGGTGGACGGACATCCGGCGGAGACGGTGCTCTCACGCGGACAGCAGAAACTGTTCGTGTGCGCTCTGCTGCTGGCGCAGGCGCAGCTGTATGCCGAGGCACGCGGCCACTCGGTCATCATGCTCATCGACGACCTGCCGGCGGAGCTGGACGCCGAGCGCCGGGCGCGGCTGCTGGCGCTGCTGGAGCAACTGGGCATCCAGCGGGTGGTGACCACCACCGACCGGGCGCTGATCCCCGGGGCTGCCGCAGCCTCCATCATCACCCTGTGATAGAATGACCCTTTCAAATTCATTCCCGCAAGTCGAAGGACCCATGGCTCAGAAAGACCCCGCCCAACAGAACTACGACGGCTCCTCCATCAAGGTGCTCAAAGGCCTGGAGGCCGTGCGCAAGCGCCCGGGCATGTACATCGGTGACACCGATGACGGCACCGGCCTGCACCACATGGTGTTCGAGGTGGTGGACAACGCCATCGACGAGGCGCTGGCCGGCTACTGCGACCGCATTCAGGTCGTGCTCCATCCGGACGGATCCGTGTCCGTCTCCGACAACGGCCGCGGCATTCCGGTGGACATGCATCCGGAGGAGGG
>JALVTA010000221.1 GCA_027036095.1 Thiotrichales bacterium
GCAGAAGCGCCGCCAGCGCCCGATTGACCGCGCGATGGCGGGCGATCAGCTTCTCGCCCTCGAAGCGGTCACTCACCAGCACCACCTTGAAATGGCTCTCCGTGGCCGGACCGCTGTGCATGTGGCTTTCATTGATCACCTCAAGATGCACCGGCGCAAACGCTTCGCGCAGGGTCTGCTTGATCTCGGACTGCAGCCCCATCAGTAATCCTCCACAATACCTTCGATGATGCTGCGCAGCAGCTTTTCCACCGGCTTGTAGGCAGGCGTATCTGCCGGCGGCACGCGATAGCTCAGATACACCTTGCCCGGTTCGCCCTTCACGTCATACACGGCGATGGCGTAGGGACACAGCACCACATTGTGCGGGTTGGCGCGCACCAGCTTCTGGGAGATATCCGCCTTGCAGAACAGAAAAATCTCCGCACCGTGGGGGTAGACCGAATCGTGATAGCCGATATCCTTGCCGGTGCGATCCAGCATCGCCTTGGCGTGGCTGATGTAGCTGATCACCATGCCGCGCGACTCGATGGCATCCTTCAGGTCGGCGCGCACGTCCTGATAATCTCCCTCAACCTGCCACACCATCGCCTGCCCGATGCGCTGCGGCCAGCCTTCGGCGCCCGCCCAGGCGTTCAACCACAGGCCCAGCCACAGCGCCACCATCCATGCAACCTTTTTCATGACCCTTCCCCTTTTTGTGTGCCTGAAAGCTTTCAATTCTACACCCCGGTTCCGGGCAGATAAAATAAGCGGCGTTTATCCAACCACATCAGGGAGCTTCATATGAGCAAGATCATCGTCAAGGGTCAGGGCGAGTGCGAATTCGACGGCCAGTTTTCCATCCTGGAGTGCCTGGACGAAGCCGGTTTTGACGTGCCCTACAGCTGCCGGGGCGGCAGCTGCGGTGCCTGTGAGGTCAAACTTGTGCAGGGCGAGGTGGACTATGTGCAAGAAACCGCCTACGAGCCCCAGCCCGGCCACATCCTCACCTGCTCCACCATTCCCAAGAGCGACATCGTGGAAATTGAACTGCCCTGATGCAAAAAAGCCCTCCACACCCTGGAAAAACCGACCTTACGCCGGTTTTTCCTTGGGCGAACGCGCGGCCGTTCCGTAAAAATGGGGGAGGCCCCGTCTCCGGCCATCCTTTTGGCCGTCATTCACCGCCACAACACGCCAAATCTGTCATTTTCAGGCCGTTTTCCGGACGGATTTCCGCGCGTCAACCGGGCGTCCGTCAAAATCAGGGGAGGCCCCGTCAGAGTTCGTCCAACACCCGCAGCGCCTCCTGCACGCTGGCCACCGGCAGCACCTCCATACCCGCAACGGGCTGACGGGGCGCATTGGCACTGGGTACCAGTGCCCGGGTGAAACCATGTTTGGCCGCCTCGGCAATGCGCTCCTGCCCGGAGCGGACCGGGCGGACCTCGCCGGCCAGCCCCACCTCGCCGAAGACGATCAGATCCTTCGGCAGCGCCCTGCCCCGCAGGCTGGAGACGATGGCCGCCAGCACCGCCAGATCCGCTGCGGTTTCGGTCACCCGCACGCCGCCGACCACATTGAGATAGACATCCTGATCCCCCGCCTGAACACCGCCATGACGGTGCAGCACCGCCAGCAGCATGGCCAGCCGGTTGCCTTCCAGCCCCACGGTGATGCGCCGCGGCGCACCGAATGGCGAAGCATCCACCAGCGCCTGCAGCTCCACCAGCAGCGGGCGGGTGCCCTCCCACAGCACCATCACGATGGAACCCGGTGCCGTCTGCTCACCGCGGCTGAGAAAGATGGCCGAAGGGTTGCGCACCTGCTTCATGCCCCCTTCGGTCATGGCGAACACCCCCAGCTCGTTAACCGCACCAAAACGGTTCTTGAGCGCCCGCAGGGTACGGAAGCGGCTGTCCGGATCCCCCTCCAGAAACAGCACCGCATCGACAATGTGCTCCAGCACCCGCGGACCGGCCACCTCGCCCGATTTGGTCACATGCCCCACCAGAAAGATGGCCACATCCCGCTGTTTGGCAAAACGGGTCAGCAGCGCCGCACTCTCGCGCACCTGGCTGACGCTGCCCGGCGCGCTGGACAACCCCGCAAGGGTCAGGGTCTGAATGGAATCCACCACCATCACCTTCGGCCTGAAACGATCCGCCTGTGCGATGATCGCCTCCACATCCGTTTCCGCCAGCAGGTGGAGGCTGTCCAGCGGCTGGTTCATGCGCCGTGCCCGCATCGCCACCTGCTGGGACGACTCCTCGCCGGTGACATACAGCGCCGGCAGCTGACGGCTGAGCAGCAGCAACGTCTGCAGCAGCAGCGTGGACTTGCCCACGCCCGGATCACCGCCTACCAGCGCCACCTCACCCGGCACGATGCCGCCGCCCAGCACCCGGTCCAGTTCCGACAGACCGCTGGGCAGCCGGGTGACCGCCTCCGCCTCGATCTCATCCAGCCGCTGCAGGCGGCTCTCGGTCACCCCCGCATAGCCCTTGCCCGGCCCACCCTTCGGCGCCGCTGACAGGCGGATCTCCTGCAGGCTGTTCCAGGCGCCGCACTCGGTGCACTGGCCCTGCCATTTGGAAAATTCCGCGCCGCACTCGCTACATACGAACGCCGTTTTCGCCTTTGCCATGTCCACCTCGCTCAAAAGCAAAAAGCCCCGCTCAGGCGGGGCTTTCATCATACTACGATATTCCGAAGGATCACTTCACGTCGCGCCAGTACTCCTTCTTGAGCAGATACGCGATGATGAAGAACACGAACAGGAACAGCAGCACCTTCCAGCCCAGCGACTGGCGATACAGTTTGATCGGCTCGCCCACGTATTCGAGAAAGTTGGCCAGATCCCGCGCCGTCTGCTGGCGGACCTTTTCATCCGCAAAGCGGTACTTGTCCTCCAGCACGTTGGGCATGGCTGTGCCCGGCAGGTAATGGTTGTCCCACACGCCCTTGTTCGGGTCCTTCTCGAAATACCCCAGCAGAAAGCTGTAGATGTAGTCAGGCCCCTTGCGCCGCGCCATCAGGGACAGATCCGGCGGCGTGGTGCCCAGCACCTTTGAGATGGCCTTCAGATCGCCACGGGCCAGCACCGCATCGGTGGGTTTGTTGAGGCCATGGGCTATCTTCTGCACCACCTCGTCATCCGTCCAACCCAGATCCCGGGCGATGCGGTTGTAGCGCATGTACTTGATGCTGTGGCAGGCCTGACAGTAGTTGGAAAAGAGCACCGCACCCCGCTGCAGGGAAGCCTTGTCCCGCAGGTCGTTGTTGGCCTTCTCCAGCGGCTGACCATGCTCGCCGGCCCAGACATTCAGGCTGATCAACAGCCCTGCCAGAATCGCGACAAATCCCTTAGCCATGATAGGTCACCCTCGTCGGAACCGGTTTGCACTGCTCATGCTTCGAGGTAAACGGCAGCAGAATGAAGAACAGGAAATAGCCTGCCGTGAACAGCTGGGCCAGCTTGGTCAGCGTCGGCGTGGCCGGCTGCGTGCCCAGATAGCCCAGTGCCAGGAAGCTGACGGTGAACATGGTCAGCAGCAGCTTGAAGCTGGTGCCCCGGTAGCGGATGGAGCGCACTGGACAGCGATCCAGCCAGGGCAGCAGGAACAGCACCCCGATGGCCGCCCCCATGGCCACCACACCGAAGAACTTGTCCGGAATGGCACGCAGAATGGCATAGAAGGGCGTGAAATACCATACCGGAGCAATATGCGGCGGCGTCTTGAGCGGATTGGCCGGCTCGAAATTGGGTGACTCGAGGAAGAAACCACCACCTTCCGGAAAGTAGAACACGATCACCGCGAACAGGAAGGCAAACGCCACGGCGCCTACGGTATCCTTGACCGAGTAGTAGGGATGGAAGGGAATGCCGTCCAGCGGTGTGCCATCCGGCCCCTTGACCTTCTTGATGTCCACGCCGTCCGGGTTGTTGGAGCCCACCCGGTGCAGCGCCACGATGTGCAGGAATACCAGAATCAGCAGCACCAGCGGCAGCGCGATCACATGCAGGGCGAAGAAGCGGTTGAGGGTGGCATCGCTGATGACATAGTCACCGCGGATCCAGGTGGCCAGATCCGGCCCCACCACCGGAATGGCGCCGAACAGGGAGATGATCACCTGCGCGCCCCAGTAGGACATCTGCCCCCACGGCAGCAGATAGCCCATGAAGGCCTCGCCCATCAGCACCAGGAAGATGAGCATGCCGATAATCCATACCAGCTCCCGTGGCTGCTTGTAGGAGCCGTACATGATGCCGCGGAACATGTGCAGATAGACCACGATGAAGAAGGCGGATGCGCCCGTGGAATGCATGTAGCGGATCAGCCAGCCCCACTCCACGTCCCGCATGATGTATTCGATGGAGTTGAACGCCTCGGCAGCGGAGGGCTTGTAGCTCATGGTCAGCCAGATGCCGGTGACGAACTGGTTGACCAGCACCAGCAGGGCCAGGGAGCCGAAGTAGTACCAGAAGTTGAAGTTCTTGGGCGCGTAGTACTGCCCGACATGCTCGTTCCAAGTCTCCACCAACGGCAGGCGCTTGTCCAGCCACTGCAGCAGCGTTCCCGGCTTCTCAAACTCGGACGTGTGGGAGTTGTGCTCAGCCATTATGCCTGCCCTCCTTCCTTGGGATCCTCACCCACGCGGATCAGCGTGTCGATGCGGTAGTGATGGGGCGGAATCTCCAGATTGATCGGCGCCGGAACGCTCTTGAACACCCGGCCGGCCAGATCGAAGCGGGAACCGTGGCACGGACAGAAGAAGCCACCCGGCCAGTCACTGCCCAGCTCGGCATCATGCGGCTCGGGCTTGAACAGGGGCGAACAGCCCAGATGCGTGCACACACCTACCGCCACGAAGATCTCCGGCTTGATGGAACGGTGGCGGTTCTTGCAGTAGTCGGGCTGCACGGATTCGTTGGATTCCGGATCGCGCAGATGGGGCTCCACCTTGGGCAGGGTGGCCAGCATCTCTTCGGTGCGGTGCAGCACCCATACCGGCTTGCCACGCCAGTTGACCGTCACCAGCTGACCGGGCGCCAGCTTGGAGATGTCCACATCCACCGGCGCACCCAGTGCTCTGGCTCGCTCGCTCGGCTGCCAGGATGCCACGAACGGCGTGGCCAGAAAGGTGGCCGCCGTTGCCCCCATGACACCCGTGGCCGCCACCAGCATACGGCGGCGCTTGAGATTCACTTCTACCGTCTTGGTCTCGCTCATCTGGACCATCCTCTTGCAAACAGCGCCCCATTTTACCGAAAGCTTATACCGCCCTCATCACGTTTCCTTTATGACCCACAAGAAAAATTTATGGGTTAGACGGGGTTGTCGATGTCCACGAAGCTCACTTCAATAGCGAAGCGCTCGGTCAGATGCTCACCCAGCGCCCGCACCCCCACCCGCTCGGTGGCATGATGCCCGGCAGCCAGATAGTGCACCCCCAGCTCCCGGGCCTCATGGGTCGTCTGTTCGGACACCTCGCCGCTGACGTAGAGGTCGGCGCCCCAGGCCGCCGCCTGCGGCAGCATCTTCTGCGCCGCGCCGGAACACCAAGCGACCGTCTGCACCTGCACCGGCCCACCGGTCAGGTGGAGCGGTTCGCGCCCGAGGGTTTCGGCCACCCGTTGCATGAACGCCTCAACCGGCAACGGCTGCGGCAGGCGTCCTAGCCGCAGCAGGCTGTCCGCCTCCGGCGTGATGTCCTCCAGACCCCAGAGCTTGCCCAATTGCGCGTTGTTGCCCAGTTCCGGATGGGCGTCCAGCGGCAGATGGTAGGCGATCAGGTTGAGATCGTGCGCCAGGAGCGTGCGCACCCGGCGGCCCTTCATGCCGGTCAGCGGCGCGGCCTCCCCTTTCCAGAAATACCCGTGGTGCACCAGCACTGCGTCCGCCGCCCGGGCCACCGCCTCATCCAGCAGCGCCTGACAGGCGGTCACGCCGGTGACGATGCGGCGGATCTCGCGCCGGCCCTCCACCTGCAGGCCGTTGGGCGCGTAATCCCTGAAAGCGGCCACATTGAGCAACTGGTCGCAATAGCGCACCAGTTCATCCCGGTCGATCATGCCAGAATCTCCTCAAGGGCAGCGATGAGTACATCGTTCTGTTCCGGCGTGCCGATGGTGATGCGAAGCCAGTCGCGCACCCGCGGGGCACTGAAGTGACGCACGATGATGTGGCGTGCCCGCAGCGCCTCCATGACGCTTTCAGCGGGTTTCGGCGGGCGGGCCAGCACGAAGTTGGCCTGCGAGGGCACCACCTCGCAGCCCAGCCGCGTAAGCGCCCCGCTCACCCGCGCCCGCTCTGCCATGACGGCCTGTCGAGTACGCTGGAACCAGGCCTCGTCCTCAAAGGCGGCCTGTGCCGCCACCTGCGCCAGCCGGTCCAGCGGATAGGAGTTGAAACTGTCCTTGACCCGCGTCAGCCCTTCGATGAGTGCCTCGGAACCTATGGCGAAACCGACGCGCATGCCCGCCAGCGCCCGGGACTTGGAGAGCGTCTGCACCACCAGCAGGTTGGGATGGTGTGCCACCAGCGGCACGGCGCTCTCGGCGCCGAAGTCCACATAGGCCTCATCCACCACCACAACACTGTCCCGATTGCGGTCCAGCAACGCCTCAATATCGGCCCGCGTCACCGCCCGACCGGTAGGCGCATTGGGATTGGGGAAGATGATGCCGCCATTGGGGCGGTCATAATCTTCCAGCACCAGCGAGAAATCCTCCCGCAGGGGAACCTGCTCGAAGGCGATGTCGAACAGACGGCAGTAGACGGGATAGAAACTGTAGGTGATGTCGGGAAATAGCAGCGGTGCATCATGCTTGAGCAGCGCCCGGAAGGCATGGGCCAGCACCTCGTCGGAACCGTTGCCCACGAACACCTGTTCCGGCGCTACGCCGTAATAGTCGGCGATGGTGCGGCGCAGCTCCAGCGACACCGGGTCCGGGTAGAGCCTGAGACGTCCGTCCGCTGCCGCACGGATGGCCGCCAGCACCTTTTCCGACGGCGGCCAGGGACACTCGTTGGTATTGAGCTTGATCAGGTTGTCCAACCGGGGCTGCTCCCCCGGCACATAGGGCGCCAGATCGGCGATGCCGGCACTCCAGAAACGGCTCACGCCCGCCCCCTACTTGAGGCGGTAGCGGGCGGACTGGGCGTGGGCCGGCAGCCCCTCGCCATCGGCCAGGGTGGCGGCGATACGGCCCAGCGTCTGCACCCCTTCCTCCGACACCATGATCAGGCTGGAGCGCTTGACGAAGTCATACACGCCCAGCGGCGAGCTGAAACGGGCGGTACGGCTGGTGGGCAGCACATGGTTGGGGCCGGCGCAGTAGTCGCCCAGCGCCTCGGCGGTGTAGCGGCCCATGAAGATGGCGCCCGCGTGCCGGATACCCGGCAGCAGGGCTTCCGGATCATCCACGGACAGCTCCAGATGCTCCGGCGCGATAATGTTGATCATCTCTACCGCCTGGTCCATGTCGGAGACGGTAATGATGGCGCCCCGGTCACGCAGGGCCTTTTCGATGATCTCCCGGCGGGGCATGGTGGGCAGCAGCTTGTCGATGCTGGCCGCCACAGCATCGGCAAAGGCGGCATCCGGCGTCACCAGAATCGCCTGGGCATCTTCATCGTGCTCCGCCTGGGAGAACAGGTCCATGGCGATCCAGTCCGGATCGGTCTTACCGTCGCACACCACCAGAATCTCGGAGGGTCCGGCGATCATGTCGATGCCCACGGTGCCATAGACGTAGCGCTTGGCGGTGGCCACGAAGATATTGCCGGGCCCGACGATCTTGTCCACCTGCGGGATGGTCTCGGTGCCGTAGGCCAGCGCCGCCACTGCCTGCGCGCCCCCCACGGTGAACACCCGATCCACCTCGGAGATGGCAGCGGCGGCCAGCACCATGTCGTTCAGCTCGCCATCGGGAGCGGGCACCACCATGATCAGCTCCTCCACACCGGCCACCTTGGCGGGAATGGCGTTCATCAGCACGGAGGAAGGATAGGCCGCCTTGCCACCGGGCACATACAGGCCGACCCGGTCCAGCGGAGTGATCTTCTGTCCCAGCAGGGTGCCGTCCGCCTCACGGTAGCTCCAGCTCTCCTCCACCTGATGACAGTGATAGGCACGGATACGCTCGGCGGCCACCTCCAGCCCTTCACGCAGTTCGGGCGCGATGGCATCCAGTGCCTGCTGCAGCCGCGCCCTGGGAATTTCCAAATCAGCCCCCTTCTCCAGCTTGAGACGGTCGAAGCGTTCGGTGTACTCCAGCACGGCGGCGTCCCCGCGCTCGCGCACGTTGCGCAGCACATCCAGCACAATCTGGTTGACCTTGTCGTCGGATACGCTCTCCCAGGCCAGCAGGGCGTCCAGCTGCTGACGGAAGTCGGGGGCGTTGGCGTCCAGTCTGCGAATGTCAGTCATGGTTGATGGCCTCTTGCATCTGTTGAACCAGGTCCTGAATCAGGTCGAATTTCATCTTGTAGGCATGGCGGTTGGCAATCAGGCGCGAGCTGATGTCGGCGATGTGCTCCATGGGCACCAGTCCGTTGGCCTTGAGCGTGTTGCCAGTGTCCACCAGGTCGACGATCACGTCGGACAGCCCCACCAGCGGCGCCAGTTCCATGGAGCCGTAGAGCTTGATCAGCTCCACCTGTTCCCCCTTTCGGGCGAAGTATGCCCGGGCGGAACGGACATACTTCGTAGCCACCTTCAGGCGGTGGCCGCCGGGCTGGAAGTCCGCCGGCCCGGCCACCATCAGGCGGCAGGGGGCGATCTTCAGATCCAGCAGCTCGTAGAGGTTGTCGTCATCGGCCTCCATGAGCACGTCCTTGCCGGCCACGCCCAGATCCGCCGCACCATGGTTGACATAGGTCGGCGCATCGGTGGCACGCACCGCCAGCAGGCGCACATGGGGCAGGTTGGTGCGCAGAATCAGCTTGCGGCTCTTGTCCGGATGATCCAGCGGCACGATGCCCGCCGCCTCCAGCAGCGGCAGGGTCTCCTTGAGAATGCGCCCCTTGGACAGGGCGATGGTCAGGGTGGCTTCACTGCTCATTGGCTGTCCGTCAGGCGGACAATGTCCGCCCCCAGTTTGTGAAATTTCTCTTCGATACACTCATAGCCGCGGTCGATGTGATAGACACGGTTGACCACGGTCTCACCCTCGGCGGCCAGCCCGGCCAGAATCAGACTGGCGGAGGCGCGCAGGTCTGTGGCCATCACCGGCGCGCCGATAAGCCGCTCCACACCGTTAGTGATGGCCTTGTTGCCCTGGACGGTGATGTCCGCCCCCATGCGCAGAAGCTCGCTCACATGCATGAAGCGGTTCTCGAACAGAGTCTCCTCCACCACTGCGCGCCCTTTCGCCAGCGCGTTCATCACCAGAAACTGCGCCTGCATGTCGGTGGGAAACAGCGGATAGGGGGCTGTGACGATGTCCACCGGCTTAAGCGGGCGGTCGCGCATGTCCAGCGTGATGCGATTCCGCTCAATCTCCAGCTCGGCCCCTGCCTGGCGGAACTTCTCCAGCACGGCGGTCATGTGGGCCGGCTCCACGTGGGTGGCGGTCACCCGGCTGCCGGTAACGGCGGCGGCCGCCAGATAGGTGCCCGCCTCAATACGGTCGGGTATGATGTCATGCACCGCCCCACTGAGCCGCTCCACCCCTTCGATCACCAGTGTAGAGGTACCGATGCCGGAGATCTTCGCGCCCATGCTGTTGAGAAAGTGGGCCAGATCCTGCACTTCCGGCTCGCAGGCAGCGTTCTCCAGCACCGTGGTACCTTCGGCCAGCACCGCGGCCATCATCAGGTTTTCCGTGCCGGTGACGGTGACCACGTGCATGGGGATGCGCGCGCCCCTGAGCCGCTCGGCACGGGCGATGATGTACCCCCGCTCCACGCGGATGTCGGCCCCCATCTTCTTCATGCCGTCGATGTGCACATCCACTGGGCGGGAGCCGATGGCGCAGCCGCCGGGCAGGGAGACGCGCGCCTCGCCGAATCGGGCCAGCAGCGGCCCCATCACCAGAATGGAGGCGCGCATGGTCTTGACCAGCTCGTAGGGGGCCTCGCGGGTGTGGATGTCGCTGTTGTCCAGCTCAATGTTGAGCTTTTCGTCCACCACGATGCGCGTGCCCATGGAAGCCAGCAGCTGCAGCGTGGTGGTCACATCTCGCAGGTGGGGAATGTTGCCGAGCCGCGAAGGTTCCTCGCTCAGCAGCGTGGCCATGAGAATCGGCAGCGCCGCATTCTTGGCACCGGAGATGCGGACCTCTCCTTCCAGCCGGTTGGGCCCCTGTATGACCAGTCTGTCCATTATGTCCTCACTCGGCCGGCACGCGGGTCCTGATGGACAGCGCGTGCAGCTCGCCGCTCTCCAGCTGCGGCTTGAACAGCTCGTTGATCATGCGGTGACGCTGCAGGGGCGTCTTGCCGGCAAAGGCTGCGCTTTCCACCTCCACGGTGAAGTTGCACTCCTCACCGCTGACCTTCACCCTGGCGTCCGGCAGGGCGTCGGTGATGATCTTCTTGACGGTTTCCGGGGCCATGAAGCCTCCACGAAAAAATGGTTAATGGCGTATTTTAACCCCTTTCACCAGCAGCCACAGATTGATGGCACTGACCAGCGCCAGAAAGCCGAGCGTCACGCCCAGGCTGACACCGAGCGGCACGTCACTCTGCTGGAAGAAGCCGTAGCGGGAACCATCCACCATGTAGAAGAACGGGTTGAAATGAGAGGCCTGCTGCCACACAGGCGGCAGCTGATGGATGGAGTAGAACACACCGGACAGAAAGGTCAGCGGCACGACGATGAAATTCTGGAAGGCGGCCAGGTGGTCATACTTTTCCGACAGGATGCCGGCCATGATGCCCAGCCCGCCCATGACCGCACCGCTGAGCACGGCAAACAGCAGAATCCAGCCGGGCGCCTGCCAGCTCATGCCGTAGCCGAGCCAGCCCACCAGAAACACCATCAGCCCCACCAGCAGGCCCCGCAGCACGGCCGAGCCGAGAAAGGCGAGATAGATTTCCAGCGGGGACAGCGGCGCCAGCAGCAGAAAGACGATGTTGCCGTGCATCTTGGACTGGATCAGACTGGAGGAGCTGTTGGCAAAGGCGTTCTGCATCAGCGCCATCATGGCCAGCCCCGGCACGAGAAAATGGGCGTAGTCCACGCCGCGGAAGGCCACACTCTCCTCGTCCAGCAGCTGGCCGAACACCAGAAGATACAGCAGCGTCGTCACCACCGGCGCAAACAGCGTCTGCACCGCCACGGAAAGGAACCGGCGGTTCTCCTTTATGAACAGCGTCCACAGGCCGCGCCAGTTCATGCGCCCTCCTCCGTCAGCGACAGGAACACCTGTTCCAGATCCGGCTCGATCACCCGCAGATCCTCAATCTCGATGCCGCAGGCGCGCGCCTGGTCCAGCAGGGTGCCCAGCCCGGCTTCCCGTGGCAGGCGGAAACGCCAGCCCTCCGCCAGCCGCTCGCACACCTGCCCGGCCAGCGCGCCGCTCGGCTCGCCCCGTCCGATGATCTCCACATGCTTCCAGGGCGAGCGGGCCAGCAGTTCGGCCTTGTCCGCCTCCACCACCAGCTCGCCCCGGTGGATGATGGCGATGCGGTCACACAGGCTCTCGGCCTCTTCCAGATAGTGGGTGGTGAGGATGATGGTCATGCCACCGGCGTGCAGCTCACGGGCGAACGCCCACAGACTGCGGCGCAGAGCCACGTCCACTCCGGCGGTGGGCTCGTCCAGCACCAGCACCTCCGGATGGTGCACCAGCGCCAGCGCGATCAGCAGGCGGCGCTTCATGCCGCCGGAAAGCTGATTGGTCTTCACATCCGCCTTGTCGGTCAGGGACAGCCGTTCCAGCAGCTCATCCAGCCAGGCCCGCTGCCTGCGCCCATGCAGACCGAAGTAGCCCGACTGCAGCTCCAGCAGCTCGCGCACGGAAAAGAAGGGTTCGTCGATCAGCTCCTGCGGCACCACGCCCAGCGCCCGCCG
This sequence comes from Thiotrichales bacterium, assembly GCA_027036095.1. Lineage (GTDB taxonomy): Bacteria > Pseudomonadota > Gammaproteobacteria > Thiomicrospirales > Thiomicrospiraceae > Sulfurivirga. The sequence continues at coordinate 12,007 of JALVTA010000221.1, forward strand.
GCTGGCGCGGTAGTCCCGCTGCACGTCATGCCCCATGACGCAGATGCGCCCGCGGGTGGGAATGACCAGCCCGGCCATGGCGTTGATGAGGGTGGACTTGCCAGCGCCGTTATGACCCAACAGGCCGTAGAAACTGCCCCTGGGAATGGCAAGATCGATACCCTTGAGCGCCCACAGATCGCCGTAGCGCTTGGCCACGCTCTGAAATTCGACCGCCGGTGTGCTCATGCGGCCTCTTTCGGCTCAAAAGGCAGGAAATCCAGCTCGTAGAGCTGCACCAGAATGCGCAGGCTCTGCGGCGGGTTGGCAAAAATAGGGGAGGCCCCGTTCTCCCGGGCACGGCGCGCCAGCGCCACCAGCCAGGCGAGCGCGGCGCTGTCCGCCCGCTCCACCTGACCGAGTTCCACCCGTCGTATGGGCCAGCCGAGACTGTCCAGCGCCTTCTCCAGCGCCGGTACGCTCTCCAGCGTCAGCGCCCCCTGCACGGTCAGGCAGTCACCGGACTGGTTCAGCTGTGCCTGAAGGCCGCTCATGCCGCTTTGGCCTCCTCAGCTTCCCCCTTTCCTTCGAGGAAGTCGCGGTTGCGCTGCTCCATTTCCTCGATCACACGGTCAAGCCCCTTCTTCTGCAGCTCGCTGGCGAACACCTTGCGGTAGTTGAGCAGCAGACTGACATTCTCGGCCACCACGTCATAGATCTTCCAGCGGTTGGCTTTCCGGTCCCAGTAGAGGCGGTAAACCACCTTGGTTTCCGGCGCGCCTTCACGGGTCACCGTCTGCTCTACCTGCCAGCGGCCCCGCTTGCCGGGTACCGTCCGCTCCACCTTCAGGCGGGTGATTTTCATTTTCAGCAGCGTGTTGGCGTAACTGCGCAGCAGCATGTCACGGAAGGCGGCCACAAAGCGCTCACGCTGCGCCTCGGAGGCGCTGCGCCAGTACTTGCCCAGCGCATAGCGGGCCATCTTCTCCGCCGCCACATGGGGCAGCACCTTCTGTTCGGCAAAAGCCTTGAGTGCCCTGTGATCACGGGCGAATGTGTCGCGGTTCTTCTCCAGCTCGGAGGCCAGCTGCTCGGTCAGCTGCTGGATGAAGGCGCCCGGATCGGGACGCTCCGCCGCCTGCGCTGCGGACACGCCCAACACCAGCATCAGCATCGTCAACATGCGTCTGATCATTTGTCATCTCCCTTGGAATCGCTCATCTTGACCAGAAACTGTCCGATCAGATCCTCCAGCACCAGCGCGGACTGGGTTAGTTCGATCTCGTCCCCGTCAGCCAGCATTTCGTCATCTCCGCCGGGCTCGAGGCCAATATACTGATCCCCCAGCAGGCCGCTGGTGAGAATGGCGGCCGAAGTATCCGCCGGCAGTTCGTAGGCCCGGTCGATCTTCATGGTCACCAGCGCACGGTAGTTGGACCTGTCGATGCCGATGCTGCTGACCCGCCCGATGACCACACCGCTCAGCTTGACCGGCGCGCGCACCTTGAGCCCGCCGATGTTGTCAAAGTGGGCCTTGAGGGTGTAGGTGGGCCGATCCTGGGCCACGGCGGCAAAGTTGCTCACCTTCATCGCCAGCATGAACAGGGCCGCGGCGGCCAGCACTACCAGCACGCCCACGCCCAGCTCGATTTTCGCCTGCTTGTCCATGTTGCCTTCCCGTTCAGTTGAACATCAGTGCGGTCAGTACGAAATCCAGTGCCAGCACCCCCAGCGACCCCTGCACCACCGTGCGCGTTGTGGCATAGCTCACCCCTTCCGACGTGGGCGGCGCCTCTTCGCCCTGGAACAGGGCTACCACGGCGATCCACACCGCAAACACCACCGACTTGATCACGCCGTTGACCACATCATCCTGCCAGTCCACATGGGCGGTCATCTGGGACCAGAAAGCGCCATCATCCACTCCCAGCCAGCCCACGGCCACCAGATAGCCGCCCAGAATCCCCAGCGCGGTGAAGATCAGCGTCAGCAGCGGCACCACCAGCACCACCGCCACGAAACGTGGCGCGAAGATGAAGCGCACCGGGTCCACCGCCATCATCTCCAGCGCGGACAGCTGCTCGGTGGAACGCATCAGGCCGATCTCGGCCGTCAACGCCGAGCCGGCCCGGCCCACGAACAACAGCGCCGTCACCACCGGCCCCAGCTCCCGCAGCAGCGACAGCGCCGTCATGGTGCCGACCGCCTCCTCGGAGTTGTAGTCCACCAGCACATTGTAGCCCTGCAGTCCCAGCACCATGCCCACGAACAGCCCGGCGGTCAGAATGATGGGCAGCGACAGGGTGCCGGTGTTGTATACCTGCTTCAGCAGCAGGCGCACGCGCCAGAAGGGATACGCCAGTGCCGGCAAAAGGCCGAGCAGAAACAGCCCGGCCCGCCCGGCGGCCCGCAGCCGACTCAACCCCCAGCGCCCGATGGCGCGCAGCATGCGGATCACAGCCCCAGCTCCTCTCGAAACGGCGGTGCAGGATAATGAAAAGGCACCGGCCCGTCCGGCAGCCCGCCGAGAAACTGGCGCACATAGGGGTCCGCACTCTCACGCACCGCCGCCACATCCCCCTGCGCCACCACACGTCCTTCCGAGAGCACATAGACCTGATGGGCGATGGAGAGCACCTCCTCCACATCGTGGGAGACCACCACGCTGGTCAGCCCCAGGCTGTGATTGAGCTTCTCGATCAGCTTGAGCAGCACCCCCATGGTGATGGGGTCCTGCCCCACGAAAGGCTCGTCATAGAGTACCATGGCCGGATCCAGAGCGATGGCCCGGGCCAGCGCCACCCGTCGCGCCATGCCGCCGGAAAGCTCGGATGGCATCAGATGGCGTGCGCCACGCAGCCCCACCGCCTGCAGCTTCATCAGCACGATGCGCTCAATGGCCGCCTCCGACAGGCGGGTGTGTTCCCGCAGAGGAAAGGCCACATTGTCGAACACGTTGAGATCGGTCAGCAGCGCACCGCTCTGAAACAGCATGCCCATGCGCCGGCGCAGCTCGAACAGGGCACGGCGTGACAGGCGGTGCACATCCTCGCCGTCCACCCGCACCCGACCGGACTCGGGCCGCAGCTGGCCGGCAATCAGCTTGAGCAGCGTGGTCTTGCCGGTGCCGCTCGGGCCCATCACAGCGGTCACCTGCCCACGGGGAATGGTCAGGGAGAGATCATCAAAGATGACCCGCTCGCCACGGCGGAAGGTGAGATGTTCGATTTCGATATGCGGCTGCATCAGAGTCCCATCAGCTCGGCCAGCTGTTTGAACTGCTTGAGTGTGCTCATGTTAGCGCAGCCGTCACGCACAATGAAAGGGGCACCTTCGACACCGGTCGGCAGACTGGCGGAGAAGTCTTCCAGCAGCGTGCGCTGTTCGGTTGCGTCATCCGGCACCGACACCGCCCAGCCCAGCGGCGCGCCGCTCAGATGGCGCCAGCGCCAGTCCGCCGGCACATCGGGACGGTCGAACCAGGTGACCGGCCACTGCATCAGGGTATCCGGCAGGTCCACATGGCTGGCCAGGCCCACCTGCTGCCCCCGCTCCGTCAATTGCTGAAGCGTTTCATGCAGCCGGGCGGTGGCACCCTCATCCAGCGGCTCACGCACGCCGAAGCCGATCCAGCGCAGGGTATCGGCACTGTCAAGAAAATCAGCCCAGGCCGTCTCGTCCCATGTGCGCCACAACGCATGGGGCACCAGCACGGCGGAAAACCAGTTGGCATACCAGTCCAGCTGCCAGTCCTCGGGCAGATCTTCCGGAAAGGCATCGCCACACGCCCAGCCCATGGCACCGATCTCGATATTCTCCAGCATGACCTTTTCTCCCGCGTCAGGCCGCATATAATAAATGTTTTTTTACACCCATAAGCAAACATGATAAGCACGCTTGCCCTGCCCGCACTGGGGCTGTTCATCGGCCTCTGGCTGCTCATCAAGAGCGCCGACGCCTTCATCGAGGGCGCCGCGGCCGTCGCCGCCCACCTGAACATCAGCCCGCTTATCATCGGGGTGGTGGTGCTCGGCTTCGGCACCTCCATGCCGGAGATCATCGTCTCCATTCTGGCCGCGCTGGACGGCGCGCCCGGGCTGGCGGTGGGCAACGCCATCGGCTCCAACATCGCCAACGTAGGGCTGGTGCTGGGGGTGACCGCCCTGCTGGTGCCGCTGGGCGTGCGTTCCAGCGTGCTGCGGCGGGAGCTGCCGCTGTTGATCGGCGTCACCCTGGCCGCCGGGCTGCTGTTTCTGGATGGCGCGCTCAGCCGTCTTGACGGCATCCTGCTGCTGATCGCCTTCTTCGCCAGCATGGCGTGGATGATCCATATCAACCGCAACGCCCCGGCCAGCGACCCGCTGGAGCAGGAGGTGGAGCAGGAGCTGGCGGCGCTGGAAAAGATGCCGCTGAAAAAGGCCTGGCTGATGACCCTCGTCGGCCTGATCGTGCTCATGCTGGCCGCCAAACTCATGGTCTGGGGCGCGGTGGAGATCGCCCATTATTTCGGCGTCTCGGACGCCATCATCGGCCTGACCATCATCGCCATCGGCACCAGTTTGCCGGAGCTGGCCGCCGGCATCACCGCCGCCCGCAAAGGCGAGGCGGACCTGGTAGTCGGCAATGTGGTCGGTTCCAACCTGTTCAACCTGCTCACGGTGGTGGCCATGCCGGCACTGATCGCACCGGGCGCGCTGGATGCAGGCATCGTCACCCGCGACTACCCCATCATGCTGGCCTTCACGCTGCTGATGCTGCTGTTCGC
>JALVTA010000222.1 GCA_027036095.1 Thiotrichales bacterium
CTGTTCCTGCTCAAACTGTTCGCCAACCACGACATGCAGGTGGGCATTGAGCATGACAGGAAACGTTACGACCGTTTTCTGCGCGAGCTTGGCCACCTCTACTACCGCGACGCCCGTGGACGCCTGCACAGCGTACAGCAGGCGCTTCTGGCAGCCGGGCTGGCTCTGGCGGCCACCAACCCGCCCAACCTCAAGCATCAGAAGTGCTATTACCGGACGGAGAAGGCCGCACGCAAGGCGGTCCGTGGCATCTGGCGCGTGGCCAGACAGTACCCGGATCTGAAATACCCCCTCATTCCCAGCGACCGGATCGATGGCGACGATGAGGGCTACCGCATCGTGCGCGGGCCGGTCAAACGCCTCGTGTCGGTGCGGGGTTTCGAAGGCTTCAATCTGGACACCACCGGCATCCGCATTCCGGAAGAGGACTTCAAACGCTACTGGAACAAAAGCATGCTGCGCCGGCTCAAGGGCAGGACCATCGAGGTGCGTGGCCGCCCCTACTTCGCCCTGGGGCACATGTACATGGTGGTGCGGCATCCGTGGGCCATCGACCTGCTCAACCCCGTCTATGGCGGCGATGGCGTAAAATAACCCCTTTCCATCACTCCGGAACACACCTGCCATGACCCAGCTGAAGAACGACCGTTTTCTGCGCGCGCTGCTGCGCCAGCCCGTGGACCGCACCCCCGTATGGATGATGCGTCAGGCGGGCCGCTATCTGCCCGAATACCGTGAAACCCGCGCCAGAGCCGGCTCCTTCATGGACCTGTGCCGCAATACCGAGCTGGCAACGGAAGTGACCCTGCAGCCGCTGCGCCGTTTCCCGCTGGATGCGGCCATTCTCTTTTCCGACATCCTCACCATTCCCGATGCCATGGGACTGGGCCTGCGCTTCGAAGCTGGCGAAGGGCCGGTGTTCGACCGCCCGGTGCGCAGCGCCGCCGATGTAGCCCGCCTGGGCGTGCCGGACATGGAAGACGATCTGGGCTATGTGATGGACGCCGTGCGCAGCATCCGCAGGGCGCTGGATGGCGAGGTGCCACTGATCGGCTTTTCCGGCAGTCCGTGGACGCTGGCCACCTACATGGTGGAAGGCGGTTCCAGCAAGACCTTCGGCCGGGTCAAGGCCATGATCTATGACGATCCACAGACGGCCCATGCACTGCTGGGCGTGCTGGCAGATGCGGTCACCGAATACCTCAACGCCCAGATCCGTGCCGGCGCCCAGGCGGTGCAGATCTTCGACACCTGGGGCGGCGTGCTCACCGGACGGGACTACCGCGAATTTTCGCTGGCTTACATGGCCCGCATCGTGGAAGGGCTGATCCGCGAGCACGAAGGCCGCCGCGTGCCGGTCATCCTGTTCACAAAGGGCGGCGGTCAGTGGCTTGAGGCCATGGCGGAGACGGGAGCGGATGCGCTGGGGCTGGACTGGACCACCGACATCGGCGAGGCACGCCGGCGGGTGGGCGACAAGGTCGCCCTGCAGGGCAACATGGACCCGAGCATGCTCTATGCCTCACCGGCGCGCATCCGCGAGGAGGTGGAAACCATTCTGAGCCACTTCGGCCCCGGCAGTGGTCATGTGATGAATCTGGGGCATGGCATTCATCCGGATGTATCGCCGGAGCATGCCGCCGCCTTCGTCAATGCGGTGGTGGAACTGAGCCCTGCCTATCACTGAAGCGGGTTGAAACTCCCTTCGGAACGCACCTGCTGCAGGGTAGCCATGACCTCATCAGCATAGTCGAGCGCGGCCAGATAGCAGCGGTGCACCTGCTCCGCCACGACACCACGGGGCAGGGTCACCTGTGAGGCCGTACCCACCTCCAGCGTCCGGATCAGCGCCAGCGCCTGCCCGCCCAGACCGTCTCCTTCCAGCATGGCGGCCAGAATGCGCTTGTGCAGGTTGAGCTCCCGCAGAATTTCTTCCAGCGGCCGTTTCATCAGCACGTCCAGCAGAGAGAACAGACCGATGGTGTAGTAGGCGTCCGGTGGCAGGCGACGGTCCGCTTTGCCGAGACAGCGGACGAAATGGCCCCGGGTGAGCGCCACACGCACCACCTCCGGCACCTGCTCGCCCAGTTCCGCCAGCACCAGCGACTCCAGCCACATCTTCAACTCTCGCAGGCCGATGCGCCGCAGCGCATCCATGATGGACTGCAGCGGCTCATCGCCTTCCTTGAGGGTGCGGTTGGCGAGACGCACCAGCTGCTCGCTCAGGAACAGATCCTGCTCCAGCAGCTGTTCGATCTGCTCCAGATGCACATTGGGATCATCCAGCGTGTTGAGCAGGCGCAGCACCTGGATCTGCGAGGGACGCAGCTGACGGGCAGACTCGATCTCCGGTCGAAGGTAGAAGGGGCCGGTAAAGAAGTCACAGCCATAGTGACGGCAGAAGCCGAACTGACGCTGATCCTCTACCTGCTGGGCAATCAGGCGCCGCCCCGGCTTGAGTGGCGGCACCCCCTCCATCACCTGCTGCGGCGTCACGCTGGAAAGATCGATGCCCACATAGGGCACCTTGAAGTCGTCCAGCACCAGCGGACGGCTGAAATCGTAGTTGAGCAGGGCGATGGGCAGATGATAGAGGCGCAGCAGCTTGTAGAGATTGGCCCATTCCACACTGTGGAACAGACGCCAGTCCACACCGATGACCACACGGCGCGGCGGAAAGTGCCGCAGGAAGGTTTCGGTCAGCGCCTCCCGGGGCAGCTCCAGCACCAGCGGCAGGCCGTGGCCCACCTTGCGCCAGGGAATCTCCTGCACAAGCTGTTCCAGCCGGTGGAGCACCTCGTCCATCTCGGCCGGTTTGATTTCGGCTCGTCCGGGCACCTGGCCGACAAAGCCGCCCATGTAGGCAACCACCACACCATTGCCGGCAAAGATCGGGCGGCGGGAAAAAAAGGGCCGCTGGCTGAGCTGCATCAACACGTCAACGCAAACCTTGCGGAAATTTTGAATACCCGCATTGTCTCAGAAGGCGCGGGGTCAAGACAACAGTAAGGAATTCTGACCCCCCGGAAACGCCAGTGGCCGCACGGGGCGGCCACCGTCGAACAGAGGAGGGCGTAATTTATTCAGCCGGCTTGTATTCCTCCGGCAGCGCCACCTCCTCGTCGCCGAACAGGAACTTCTCCATTTCTTCCTGCAGGAACTTGCGCGCCTTGGGGTCGAGGCTGGAGAGGCGATACTCGTTGATCAGAATGGTCTGATGCTGCAGCCACTGTTTCCACGCCTCCTTGGAAACATGCTCATACACCTTCTGACCCAGCGGTCCCGGAAACGGCGGATGATCCAGCCCTTCCAGTTCCTGCTTCAGCTTGACGCAATGCACCTTGCGGCTCATGTTCGACCTCCTCGAGAATGCGTTTGACCGGCGCGGGAATGCCGGCGGCCAGGGCCTCGTTCAGCGGCCACCAGCGCCCGCGCGCGGCAGGTTCAACCGCGTCACTATGCCACAGCCACGGCATGATATCCAGATGGAAATGGGTGAAGGTGTGCCGGAAGGCCGGCAGGGCCTCACCCCGGGGTGCATCCACCTCCGGCAGCGTCCACAGCCCGCCCCACACGCCCTGGGGCGGGCGCTGCACCAGCCAGACACGGCCTTCATGCAGCTGCACCTGCCAGTTGACCGTGCGCACCGGCAGGGCCCTGCGCGGCCGCG
>JALVTA010000223.1 GCA_027036095.1 Thiotrichales bacterium
CTCGATGCGGGCCTTGTCCAGCTGCTCCTTGAGCTGCTTGACGCCCTGCAGCAGCGCCTTGTCCTTCTTCCAGATCTCTTCCAGTTCGGCGTACTGCTTCTCCAGCTCGCTGATGCGCTCTTCCAGCTCGGCCAGACGCTTTTTGGCCGCCTCGTCCTTTTCCTTCTTGAGCGCCTCACGCTCAATCTTGAGCTGAATGAGGCGACGCTCCAGCTTGTCCAACTCTTCCGGCTTGGAGTCGATCTCCATGCGGATGCGGGACGCGGCCTCGTCGATCAGGTCGATGGCCTTGTCCGGCAATTTGCGATCCGTGATGTAGCGGTGGGACAGGGTCGCCGCCGCCACGATAGCGCTGTCGGTGATCTCCACGCCATGGTGCACCTCGTAACGCTCCTTGAGGCCACGCAGGATGGCGATGGTGTCCTCCACGCTGGGCTCGTCCACCAGCACTTTCTGGAAGCGGCGCTCCAGTGCGGCATCCTTCTCGATGTACTGACGGTATTCATCCAGCGTAGTGGCGCCGATCACATGCAGCTCGCCCCGAGCCAGTGCCGGCTTGAGCATGTTGCCCGCATCCATGGCACCATCGGCCTTGCCGGCGCCCACCATGGTGTGGATTTCGTCGATGAACAGGATGATCTGTCCTTCCGACTTCTGAATGTCCTTGATGAGCGCCTTGAGGCGTTCCTCGAAGTCACCACGGTACTTGGCGCCGGCCAGCAGTGCACCCAGATCAAGGCTCAGCACGCGCTTGTCGCGCAGGCCTTCCGGTACCTCCTTGTTGACGATGCGCTGGGCCAGCCCTTCCACAATGGCGGTCTTGCCCACGCCCGGCTCACCGATGAGCACCGGGTTGTTCTTGGTGCGCCGCTGCAGCACCTGAATGGTGCGGCGGATCTCGTCATCCCGGCCGATGACCGGGTCCAGCTTGCCTTCTGCGGCACGGGCAGTCAGGTCGATGGTGTACTTTTCCAGCGCCTGACGGGTATCTTCTGCATTCTGATCCTGCACGGTCTCACCTCCTCTGACCTGTTCAATGGCTTCAAGAATCTTTTCCTTCGTGGCGCCGGCGGCCTTGAGCAGATCGGCGGCCACGTCTCCCACTTCCAGCAGCGCGGGGAAGAACAGCTCGCTGGCAATATAGGCATCGCCGCGCTGCTTGGCGTCACGATCCATCAGATTGAGGATCTGCGCCGTCTTGTTGGAGATCTTGATATCTCCCGCCGCGGCACCGGATACCTGCGGCAGTGTCTTGAGCTTTTCTTCCACCTGCTGGCGGAGCGACTGCACATCCACGCCAGCCAGACGCAACAGGTTGCCCTGATGGTCCAGCAGTGCGGAGAGAATGTGCAGCGGCTCGATAAACTGATTGCCCAGCTCCACGGCGCGGGACTGCGCCTCGCTGAGCGCCTGCTGGAGCTGGTTGGTCATTCTGTCCATCATGTCTGTATGCCTCCCATAAAATAATCTGCCTCTTTAATGGTGGCGGACGGAGGCAATTCAAGTGGACGGGGTGTTTTTCCTGCTCTCCAAGCTGGCGTGGGGTGTGCTGGCGCCGCTGAACTTTATGGTGCTGCTGACACTGGCCGGCGTGCTGCTGGCATGGCGCGGCTGGCGCATCGGCAGGTGGCTGGCGGGCACGGGTTTCGCCCTGCTGCTGACGGTGATGGCATATCCGGTGGGCGACTGGCTCATCCAGCCGCTGGAGACCCGCTTTGCTACCCCGCACCCCATGCCGGACGACATCGACGGTATCATTCTGCTGGGTGGCGGCGAGCAGCTGGGCCGCTCGCTCAGCTGGCAGCGGCCGCTGACCGGCGAGGCGGGCGAACGCTACATGGATACCGCCTGGCTGGCACGGCAGTACCGGGACGTGCCGGTGATCTTCAGCGGCGGCTCCGGCAGCATGCTACTGCAGAATGACGGCAAAGAGGGCGACATTGCTGTCGCACTGCTGATTCAGCTGGGCATTCCGTCCGAACGATTGATCATTGAGCGCAGCTCTCGCAACACCTGGGAGAACTTCCGGCATCTCAAGCCGGTGCTCAAACCGGAGGGCAAGTATCTGCTGGTGACCTCGGCCTACCACATGCCCCGGAGTGTGGGCATCGCCCGCAGACTGGGCATCCATGTAGTGCCCTGGCCGACGGACTACCGCAGCTACCGGGGCAACTACCGCAAGCTGGATTTCGACTTCTACGACCACATGAAAAGCCTGCAGCCGGCGGTGAAGGAGTGGATCGGCCTGACGGTGTATTACCTGACCGGAAAGACCGACAGCTGGCTGCCCGGCCCGCAGAGGCCGGAGCGGCTGCCGTAATCAGTGATGACCGTTGGGATGCGTGGCGGCATGCGCCTTGTGCACGAGGTATATGGTCAGCCCCACCATCATGATGGCCAGACCGTAGTAGAGCAGCTCCAGCGGTGATTCCGGCTTGAGAAAGAGCGCCTGCTCGAAGAACATGACGATGAGGATCATCACGATGACCTTGGCCAGCTTGTCCTTGAGGTCATCCAGCGAGCTGATGAACAGAATCTTGCTCTGCCCCTCCTCATGGGCCTGATCGATCTTGGAGATGAACAGCTCATACAGTCCCAGGGCGAAGATGAGCATGATGGTGCCGAGCAGGAAACCGTCCACGGAGCTGACCACATGGGCCACGGTTTCCGCCCGCAGGGCCGAGCGGGCCTCACCTTCCAGCGTCATGTAGTGCGTCAGATGCACGAGGGTGTAGTAGACGTCCACGGCAGTCATGTAGAACACGCCGATGGCCGTCATCAGGCTGGCGAACACGGCAATGCCCACCAGAAAACGGCTGTTCCACAGAAAGCCCTCGATCCAGGGTTCCAGCTTCTTCCACATCAGTTCAGTTCCTCGATGGTGAGTGAATGGTTGGTGTATATGCAGAGGTCGGCGGCGATTTTCAAGGCCTTCTCCACCACCTCACGTGCCGGCAGGTCGGTGTTGTCCAGCAGCGCCTGCGCAGCGGCGTGGGCGTAGCTGCCGCCGGAACCGATGGCGATGAAGTCATGCTCCGGCTCGATGACATCACCCGTGCCGGAAAGCAGCAGCATGGTGTCCCGGTCGGCGACGATCATCATCGCCTCCAGCCGGCGCAGGGCGCGGTCGGTGCGCCAGTCCTTGGCCATTTCGACCGCGGCGCGCATCAGCTGTCCGCCGTAGCTCTGCAGCTTGCCCTCGAAGCGCTCGAACAGCGTGAAGGCGTCCGCCGTGGCCCCGGCAAAACCGGCCAGCACCTGGCCATTGTAGAGGCGGCGCACCTTGCGGGCGTTGCCCTTCATGACCACGTTACCCAGGGTGACCTGGCCGTCGCCGCCGATGACCATGCAGCCGTTGCGGCGCACGCACAGAATGGTGGTTCCTCTGAAACTCATGGCTCGTCCCTGTCATGGGCGCGTGGATGCGCCTGTTCGTAAACCTTCATCAGATGCTGAAAGTCCATGCGGGTGTAGATCTGGGTGGCGTCCAGGCTGGCATGTCCCAGCATCTGCTGCACCGCCCGCAGGTCCCCGCTGCTCTCCAGCATGTGGGTGGCAAAACTGTGACGCAGTTTATGCGGCGTGACCCGCTGAGGCAAGCCCAGCCGTGCGGCATGCCGGCGCACCCGCGCCTGCATGGTGCGCACCGAGAGCGCCGTGCCCTGAC
>JALVTA010000224.1 GCA_027036095.1 Thiotrichales bacterium
CGCTGTAGTGGGCGAAGGTTTCCACCACGTCATGGCCAAAAGTGCGGATCATGATGGCATCGGCCATGCGGGATATGACACGGGCGCTGTCCTCGACGGGCTCGCCGCGGCCCAGCTGGGTGTCACGTGGGGAGAGGAACAGGGCGTGCCCGCCCAGCTGGGTCATGGCAATCTCGAAGGACAGGCGCGTGCGCGTGCTGGCCTTCTCGAAGATCATGGCCAGGGAGCGGTTTTTCAGCGGGTCATCATGATGCCCCTTTTCCTTCAGCTCCCGCTTGAGGGTGATGCCACGCTGCAGAATGTGCTGCAGCTCATCGGGGGTGCAATCCTTCAGAGTGAGAAAGTGTCGAATGCTCATGCAGTAAAACTCTCGATCAGGTCGCAGACGGCATCCACCATCTGCTGCTGTTGGGAGGCTGTCATGACAAACGGCGGCAGCAACCGAACAACTGTGTCGCGGGTGACGTTGATCAGCAGGCGCTTTTCTTCCAGTGCCCGGCCCACCAGTTCGCCGCAGGGGCGATCCAGTTCGATGCCGATCATCAGGCCCCGTCCGCGAATGTCACGTACGGCCGGGTGGCCTTCAAGGCGGTCACGGAAGGCATCCAGCAACCGCCCACCCATTTCCGCCACGCGGCGTGGCCAGTGCTGGCCGACCATTTCCTCCACCACCGCCAGCCCCACACGGCAGGCGAGCGGATTGCCGCCGAAGGTAGTGCCGTGGCTGCCGGGCACCAGCACTTCGGCCGCCTTACCACGGGCCAGGCAGGCGCCGATGGGCATGCCGTTGCCCAGCGCTTTGGCCAGCGTCATGACATCGGGTTGGATGTCGCTGTGCTCAAACGCAAACAGTTCACCGGTGCGCCCCATGCCGGTCTGCACTTCGTCCACCATCAGCAGCCAGCCATTGAGATCGCACAGTTCACGCAGGCCGGGCAGGTAATCTTCATCCGGTATCTGCACGCCACCTTCACCCTGCACCGGCTCCACCAGCACGGCAACGATATTGGGATCGCTGCTCAGGGCGTCGATGGCATCCAGGTCGTCATAGGGCACGCGAATGAAGCCTTCCACCAGTGGGCCGAAGCCCTGTTGAGCTTTTGGGTTACCGGTAGCGGAGAGGGCGGCCAGGGTGCGGCCATGGAAGCTGTTTTCCATCACCACAATGGTGGGCGTATCGACGCCGCGCTGATGGCCCCAGCGGCGCGCCAGCTTGATGGCGGTTTCATTGGCTTCTGCGCCGGAGTTACAGAAGAAGACCCGATCCATGTCGCTCAGCTGACACAGGCGTTCGCCCAGTTGCTCCTGCAGCGGAATCCGGTAGAGGTTGGAGGTGTGCCACAGGGTGCCGGCCTGGTCGCACAGGGCGTCCTGCAGGGCAGGGTGGGCGTGGCCGAGGTTGCAGACGGCGATGCCGCTCAGGGCGTCCAGCCAGGCCCGGCCCTCGGCGTCGAACAGTTGCGCCCCCTCGCCGCGCACGAAGGCGACCGGCAGGCGGGCATAGGTGTTCATCAGTGCGCTCATGATTCGCTGTCCCAAAATAAAAAGGCAACCCACAGGTTGCCGAGAGCAGGACATTTTAGTTCAGCGGCCATGAAAATCAAGCGCTTATTGTGTTTCCGTCCGCTTGAGGAAATCGAGCAGTTCATCAAGCGGCATGGGGCGGGCGAAATGATAGCCCTGCAGCAGTTCGCAGCCGATGGCGCTCAGGGCGGCGGCCTGCTCGGCGGTCTCCACACCTTCGGCCACGACCTTGGCGCCCAGGGCATGGGCCATGGCAACCGTGGCTTCAGGAATGGCCAGCGTGCGACGGTCCTGCGGGTCGATGGGATCGATGAAGCTCTTGTCCAGCTTGAGCTTGTCCGGCTGGAACAGTTGTAGATACTGCAGGGAGGCGTAGCCGGTGCCGAAGTCGTCAATGGCTACGTGCACGCCCAGTTCGCGCAGGGCTGCGAGCAGGGCGCGGGTGCGACCGAGGTCGGTCATCAGCGCGCTTTCTGTGATTTCGAGCGTGAGTCTGTCAGGGGGCAGCGCATGGCGGGCCAGACTGTCACGCAGAATGTGGATCAGCTCCGAGTCATTGAACTGAACCGCTGACAGGTTGATGGAAACGGAAACAGGGCGGGCGTGGTCACGATTGATGCGCGCGGCGTCTGCAACACCCTGGCGCAGCACCCAGCGACCGACACGGGTCATCAGCTGCGGATAGCGCTCCATCACCGGGATGAATTCGCCGGGCGACACCAGTGTGTCTTCCCGTTTCCAGCGGATCAGCGCTTCAGTGAGGCTGTAGCGTCGTTCCATGGTGTTGTAGATGGGCTGATGGAACAGAAGCAGCTCTCCTTTGTCCAGCGCCTGTTCCAACTGGTGGCGCAGTGTGATTTCCCTGTCCGGTCGGCTGCTGGCTGAGGCGCCCGGCGTGTGGAAGTAGAGCTGGGTGACGCCCTGACCATGCTGGCGGGCCAGCTGAATGCCCGTTTCGATCTCGTCCACGATGCGTTCTGCCGGCAGGTCGTGGTCGAACAGCATGGCACTGGCATAGTATTCCACCTGCACCGGCTGGCCGTTGATGTCGTAGGGTTCGGACAGCATGCCGAGCACCTCGGCGTATTTGCGCTCCCACCACTGGCGTGCCGCGTCCTGTGAACTGAAGAAGTGGATGGGCACCAGCAGGAACTCGTCATTGCTGCTGCGGGCGGTCAGATGCGGAAAGGCGGGGCGTTCGCGCAGTCGCTCGGCCAGCTGGCGCAACAGGGCATCCCCGCCTTGGTGTCCCAGGGCGGTGTTGATGGACTTGAAGCCACGGATGTTGATGATGCTGATGATGCCGCACTCGCCCCGGGGCATGATCTGCTCCATGATGGTGTTGAGCTGATCGATCAGTGCCTTGTGGTTGGGCAGGCCGGTGATCGGGTCGCGCTGCTGGATGCTGCGTAGCTCATGCTCCAGCTGGCGCTGACGGCTCAGGTTGAGGCAGTGGGCAATGTAGTGGCCGGTTCTGTCGGTCTCTTGAGACGGCGGCACCCAGGTCAGGGTGGTCAGGGCGGGAATGGGTGTGCCGTCCACATGGCGCAGAGAGAGCTCGCCCTGCCAGTAGCCGCTGTGGGGCAGCTCCTGCATCACATGCTGGATGACGGACTGCTCCACGAACAGTGCCGGCAGCGTTTCGTCGGCCATGTGGTTAAGGTCCAGTCCGCACCATTTGAGCAGGGTCTCATTGGCGCGCTCGATCCGACCCTCCTCGCTGGCGATGACAATGCCTTCATGGGCATTGAAGGCTACTTCCGCCAGCCGCAGCTGAGCAGCCTGCTGACGCTGTTTTTCCAGCAGATGCAGGCGGTGCAGTGCCAGTTCCAGGTCTTCACGCACTTCACGCAACAGCTGCAGGGTCGCCGGGCCAGCGTATTCATCGGTGGACAGATAGAGCGTGAGCAGGTATCGGCTGTTGCCATTGCCGTCCACAAGGGGCACCGTGATGACGTGCTGGATCTGGAACCGTTGCAACAGGGGACGCCAGCGCGCGAGCCGAGGATGGGTATCTATATTGCGCAGTGCGCGAATCTCACCCTCTTTCCATGCAGGCAGCATGGTGGCGGTGGCGTTGCCGGTATCTGGTGTGATGTCGAATCTGATCTGTTCCAGAAGTTGATGCGCCAGGGGTTGCTGCGCGTGAATGGCCACCGTGGTGAGGACGTTGTTCTCATCCGGACAGCATGTGATGACGCCTGCAGGAATCTGCAGGTCATTGACCAGTATCGTCAGCGCTTGTTCAAGCAGTTGGCGCTCGTCCTGTTCCGAGACGATGACTTCGTTAATATCGCTCAGGGCACGGTAGAGGCGGGAGGTGTGAATCAGTTCCCTTTTCTGGGCGCGTAGCCTTTTGACGGTGCGGTTGAGCAGAATCAGCATGAACAGGATGAAAAACGCCATAACGCCACCCAGGCCACCCAGGGTGATGGTGACAAGGTGCTGGTGGTACTGTGCTTGGGCGATATGGTGTTGCAGCTGGGTGTCCAGGCGGATGATCAACTGGCGCGCAGCGTCCAGGTTCAGAGTATCCATCTGATGACGCAGCTGGCTGAAATGGTGCAGGAAGGTCTGTGCGTGGGAAATAAAGCGGCTGCAGGCTTCACTGTCTGAGGGCAGGGCCGCCTTCGCCTTGTCGATTGAGGGCATGACCGCCCTGATTTTCTCCGCTGAGAGATCCTTGCGCAGGGGCAGCAGCAACAGGGCGGTGTAGATATCGTGGGGATGGAGAGTGGCGGGTATGGCGGAATGCTTCCGCAGATCGAGCTCGCACTGCTCGCCCAGAATGGGCAGCGTGTAGTAGCTGTCCACCACGATGGCATGTTCCCGCAATGCGCTGTTGAAGGTGCCAAACAGATCCTCCAGACGCGCCTGCAGCATCGTCAGTGTTTGGCTCACATCCGCAAGCCCGACCTGTCGGACACCTTTTTTCAGTTGCCGTAGGTGGAGGTGCATGTCCCGCGTCAGCCACTGTACCCGGTCCGGTCGAACCAGGGTGAATTGCTGCAGACGGCTTTTCTCTTCTTCAATGGCCGTCAGGTCCTGTCGCAGGCTGATGACATGCGCGGACAGCGCAGGGGCCTGTTGCAGCAGGGAGGGACGCAATGCGAGCCAGATGGTGAACATGACCACCAGCAGGGCGCCTTCGACCCACAGGCCGTGCCTGAGCACAAACTGATAAAGACGGTCTGGCATGCTGTTGTCAATTTTCATGCAACAGATCCTTGGGCGGGGCACTCAGGGTCTTCAGAAAGGCGATGATGTCCGCCACATCCTGTGAGTGGGGCTGTTTGCCCAGTTGTGCTTCGATCATGAGCGTGACGGCCTTCTCCAGAGTGGGCACGCTGCCGTCATGGAAGTAGGGGGCCGTGTCGGCCACATTGCGCAGGGTGGGCACCTTGAAGACCTGGCGGTCTGCATCCCGATGCGTCACGTTGTAACGACCCAGCCAGCGGCCTTCGTGGGCACTCAGGGGACGGTAGATGCCCGCCTTCTGGAACATGCTGCCGCCCAGATTGATGCCCTGGTGACAGCTGATGCAGCCATAGGAACGAAACAGTTCCCAGCCACGGCGCTCCTGCGGGGTAAGGGCGTCGCGGTCTCCCAGCAGGTAGCGGTCGAAGCGGCTGCCGGGGGTGATGAGCGTGCGCTCATACTCGGCGATGGCGTAGGCAATGGCCTGCGGGCTGGCGGGTTCGCCAAAGGTCTGGATGAACTTCCTGAGCCACTGAGGGTCGGCGTTGAGGCGGTCTGCCACCGCCTGCACGGAACGGTTGCCCATCTCCTTGGGGTTGATCAGAGGCTGCAGCGCCTGGTCTTCCAGGGTGGCGGCACGACCATCCCAGAACTGGGCGAAGTTGAAGCCGCTGTTGAGCACCGTGGGGGCGTTCAGCTCGCCTTTCTGGCCGTGAATGCCGATGGACACCGGGCGGTTGTCGTCTCCGCCCTGCTGGATAATGTGGCAGGTGGCGCAGGAAACGGTGCCATTGGCAGAGAGCTTCGGCGAGAAAAAAAGCGCCCGTCCCAGTTTGGCAGCCGCCTTGTCGAATGGTACGGTTTCTGGCAGTGGTTGCACCGGCTGATCGCTGGCTTCGGTCAGTTCGCGCATGAAAGCGTTGAAGCGGCTGTGGCTGGCCGCCATGCGCTCGCTCAGTGTCTGGTGTGTCGATGCCTGCTCACAGCCTGTGGACAGACTCAGCAGCAGAAGGCCGAGAATGCGGAACAGGTCAATAAGGTTTGCAATTTTCATTGTTCAAAAAATTCTACCACATTCTGTGTGGCCCAGTCACTTGCCCGTCGGTGCGGCAATGGCGGTAAAATAAGACAGTTTTTTATTCTTTCAAGACTTAGACAGGTGGATGAACATGGCTTCAATGGCGGACCGTGACGGCTGGATCTGGCTGGATGGGGAGATGGTGCCCTGGCGTGAGGCCCGGGTGCATGTGCTGACCCACACCCTGCATTACGGCATGGGCGTGTTTGAGGGCGTGCGTGCCTACGACAGCGAAATCGGCACCGCCATCTTCCAGCTGGAGGCGCATACCGACCGGTTGTTCAACTCCGCCAGGATCATGCGCATGCCCATGCCATGGGACAAGGCGGCCCTGAACGACGCCCAGAAGGCCGTGGTGCGGGAAAACGGTCTGAAGTCCGCCTATATCCGCCCCATGGTGTTCTATGGAGCCGAAGGCATGGGGCTGCGGGCCGACAACCTCAGGGTGCATGTGATGGTGGCCGCATGGGAGTGGGGCGCCTATATGGGTGAGGAAAATCTGGCCCGCGGCATTCGTGTGGCCACGTCCAGCTTCACCCGGCATCATGTGAACATCTCCATGACCCGGGCCAAGGCCAACGGCCATTACATCAACTCCATGCTGGCGCTGCAGGAAGCTATCAGCCATGGCTGTGACGAGGCACTGCTGCTGGATCCGGAAGGCTATGTGGCCGAGGGCAGCGGGGAGAACTTCTTCATGGCCAAGGACGGTGTCATCTACACCCCGGAGCTGACTTCCTGTCTGGACGGCATCACACGCCGCACCGTCATGCAACTGGCGGCTGATCTGGGTTATGAGGTGAAGGAGAAACGCATTACCCGCGATGAGGTTTATATTGCGGATGAAGCTTTCTTTACCGGCACGGCGGCCGAGGTGACGCCCATTCGCGAACTGGATGACCGTCCCATTGGCGAAGGGCGGCGCGGGCCGGTGACCGAAAAACTGCAGCAGCTGTATTTTGACGTGGTGCATGGCCGGGTGGAGAAATACCACCACTGGCTGGCGCCGGTTGATGCATGAATCAGGAGCAAGCCATGAGCAACAAGCCCGTGACCATTGAAGTGACTTATGATGATCTGCCGCTCTACTGCCCCAATGAATACAGTCCTATCAGTCAGGCGGGCTCGTTCGGGGGGCATCCACGCGTGTTTCTGCCCATCGAGAAGACCGGACGGGCCAAGTGTCCCTACTGCGGCACGGAGTATGGGCTGAAGGACTGGGCGCCGGGCCGAGGCGGTCACTGACAGGATTTCAAACTGAATTGAAACGCCCCGCAATTGCGGGGCGTTTTGATTCTGAGGGAAGATCAGTTGCCCACCAGGGATTTATTGATCTCAATGGTGCACAGCCAGCCCTGTCCGGTGGAAGGAATGGCGGAAGCCGTGGTTGCGGGTGTGTTATCGGACTGATTGATTGCATACAGAAAGCTGCCACTCTGGCCATTGCCATCGTCATAGCGAATGTCGATCTGCAGTGCCACTTCTGCAGGCAACAGGACACATACTGCGTTATTGGCAAAGCCTGCGGCATTGTAGGCAGCGGTATAGGGTGTACCCCATGGGGTTTTCATCGGCGTGGTGCCGGAGCCTTCAATGATGCCGGCTTCATGCAGCTGGCGCCAGAAGTCATCCGCACTGTCGATGTGTCCATCATTGGGCGAGCCGGTTACCGGTGTGATGGCGCCATTGTGGCTGTTGCCGTCATCGCCGGGAATGGCCTCATACTTGTCCAGATAGGTCAGTGCTGCGGCCTGAATCATGTCCAGATTCTTGACCACCTGCTTGACGCGTGCCTGCTCGATCAGCTGAAACCCCTTCAGCACACCGCCGATCAGCAGGCCGATAATAACCAGAACCATGGCCAGTTCGACCAGCGTGAATCCGCTTTGGAGGGGATGTGTTTTCATGGGAAATGATAGATATGAGATGCGCAGAAATAAAAAACCCCGCGCGGGGCGGGGTTGCGTCTTGCTTTACAGCTTAGTGCACAGCCAATGGTTGCCTGCAGTAGCAGTATATGCTGTTGCTGTAGGTGCGGTGGTGGAAGGTGCTGAAGCAGTTGTGCCGCCATCACGATAGCTGCCTTTGGTGGCATCGCCATCATCATGTTTGTCATCAATCTGTTGGGCAACTTCTGCGGGAACCAGTGCGCATACCGCATTGTCCCCCAGACCAGCAGCGTTATACCCTACATACAGCGGGGTGCCATAAGGCGTTTTGGCAGCTGTGCTTCCAGAACCTTCCAGCAGTCCTGCTTCATGGATCTGGGTCCAGAAATCACTGTCGTTGATCTGGCCATCGTCAGCGTTAGAGGTTACAGCAGTGATAGTGGGATTGGTATGAGCTGTACCATCATCACCGGGCAGAGCGTTATATTTATCCAGATAGGTGTAAGCGGCGGCCCGCACCTCATCCATCTTTTTGGTGACATTTTTCACTTTTGCCTGATTAATCAGTTCCTGGCCCTTGAAGACGGCACCCAGCAACAGGCCGATGATGACCAGGACAATGGCGATTTCCACCAGGGTGAAACCCTGTTGCTTATGAAGTTTGGCGTTCATGACGTTCCTCCTTTGGTTTGTCATGGTTCATGTTGAGTTGGGCGGTTGCCCTGACACCCTCGATTATCGGCAGACGGAGAAACAAAAAAAGAGTAAATTTTTTTTACCGGTTGATATCATTAATGAAGTTGTTTCGGGCAAGGTGAGATGAACGAAAAACGGATTCTGCTGGCCGATGATGACGGAGCGCTGCGCGAGATGCTCGCCATGACGCTTGAGATGGAAGGCTACCACGTGGCCCAGGCGGACGATGCCGAAGCGACCATCACTGCGCTGGAAGCGGGCGTGTTTGACATTCTGCTGCTGGATATGGGCATGCCGCCCCATGAGCATGACATACAGGAAGGCCTCAGAGTGCTAGAGTGGCTGCAGCAGCACCCGCGTGACCTCAAGTGCATCGTGCTGACGGGGCAGGATCCGGAACGCAGTGCCTATCGGGCCATCAAGGCGGGCGCCTTCGACTATCTGTCCAAGCCGGTGGAGGAAAGCGCGCTGTTGCAGGCGGTGGAACGGGCCGGACTCTTTCTGGATAACGAACGCCGTCTGCGGCAGGAGGAGCAGACCCAGAAGGTGACGCTGACGCTGCCGCTGGGACAGGGGGTGAAACCGGCGCGCAACCTGGCCGAGGAACAGCTGTTGCGGCAGGTGTTGGAAGAGACGGGCTTCAACATCCATGAGACGGCCCGGGCGCTCAACATGAACCGGGAAAACGTCTATTACCTGCTCAAGAAATACGGCATCCGCCGCCCCGATTCGTGAATGGATCTGATTCCATCTGACAACGCGTTGATTCTGCTTCCCTTCCTGATGGTTCTCACAGGGGGCGTCCTGTTTGTCGCTGCCTTGTATGTCCATCTTCAGGCTTCCCGTCTCTCCAATCTGATTCAGCAGCTTTTGTTGATCTCCAGAAGTCACGAAGGGGATCCTCTGCGCTTCATTCCTCTGAGTCTGGATCTGTTGGAGCATGCCAGAGTGGTTGACAGGGCGTTTGTGGAGTTGCAGTGGTTCGGGCAGCATCTGACGTTTGGACAGTCCACATCCGATGGCCAGGCGGATGAGTCCTGTCGCCATCATGCCATCGAGAGTGACGAGATCGTGCTGCGCGCCATCATATGTCCTCGCCGGAAGTTGCGTGGTGAGCAGGTGTCCATCTTCGAGCTGATCGCCAACCTGTGGCTGGAGCTGCTGTCGTCACAGGTCAATGATCGGCTGGCGCAGATTCACTTTTCCGAACAGCAGCTCAAGCGCTACGAGCTGTTCTACAAGCATGACCTGAAGAATCTGGCCCAGTTCATGCACCTGCTCAGCGGGCAGATGCGCCGTTGCGACACGCCCGATTGCAGTCACGCGCTGCTGGAGCGCCTGAAGAAGGTGCTGCCTGATCTGGAGGAGCGGGCCAGCCGCATTCTGCAGCATCTGGGCAAGAAGAGCAGCGATGAGTGGAGCGGGGTGGAGGGGATTTCGCTGGCCCAGCTGGTGAAGATGGAGGGGCGGGCGCTGGATCTGCCCGTTGAGGTTCGGGGGGATGCGGAGGTGTTCGTGGAGAGTGTTACCTTCCAGCACGGCCTGCGCAATGTGATGGAGAACTTCAAGCACCATCCGGGCACGCGCCATGTGCGTGCGCTGATCGAAACCACGCCGCAGAAGGTGATTCTGCGGCTGACCTCCGATGCCCTGACCGGCCGGCTCAGCGAGATGGAGCGGGCGCGGATGTTCGAGCCGTTCTGGACCACCAGCAAGAGTGGCATGGGGCTGGGGCTCTACATCGCGCGGCAGAATTTTCACAAGGCCTGCCGCGCCCGTCTGGACGTGGAGCAGCTGGACGACAACCACTGGGCCTTCGTGATCGTCTGCCCGCGGCTGGGTGCGCCGCCGCCGGCTCAGTCGTGACCGCTCTGCAGATAGTGTTCGGCCCGTTCCAGGTTTTCCGGTTCGCCCACCAGCACCACCACATCCTCGTCCCGCAGGCGCGTGGCCTTGTCCGGGTTCTCGCCCCGGATATGGCCGCGCTTGACGGCCTGAACCTTCACGTTCAGGTCATCCAGTCCAAGCTCTTCGATGCGGCGGTTGGTGGCGTAGCTGTCAGCGTTGAGCGGCACGGCCAGGGTGATCTTGCGGATGCCCTGATCCTTGAGGCGGCGGTAGCCGGTTGAGCCTTCGTAGAAGCCATCGAGCACATCTTCACGCTTGCGCCGGGCTTCTTCCAGCGCAGCGAGCACTTCGCTCTCCGGATGTCCCAGATTGAGCAGCACCTCAGCGCTGAGCAGCAGGCTGGCCTCGAAGGTGTCGGAGATGACATCCGTGGCGCCGGCGGCCTTGAAAGCCTCGTAGTGGCGGTCGTCCCGCACCCGCACCAGCACCGGAATGTCCGGACGCAGATGGCGCACCGTCTGAAGGGTTTTGATGGCCATCTCGTCATCACCGTAGGTGATGGTCACCAGCCGGGCGCGGTCGATGCCGGCCGCCTGCAGAATGCTCTGGCGGGCACTGTTGCCGTAGAACACGGGCTCGCCGGCCTCCTTGGCGTGATGCACGCGGCTGATGTCCATGTCCAGTGCGATGTAGGGTTCGTGCACTTCCTTGAGAAAGTGCGCCGCCATCTGGCCGACACGGCCGAAGCCGCACAGTATGATGTGTCCCTTCATGTGGGTGGTTTCTTCCCGCAGTGCCTCTTCTTCCTGCTGCTGCTGGGTCTTGTAGCGCTGGCTCAGCCGCTTGGCCACCACACCGTTGTACTTGATGAGAATGGGCGCCAGCAGCATGGTGAGCACGGCGGCGGTCATGACCATCTGCATCAGCTGGCTGTCGATGAGATTGAAGCCGGCTGCCAGAGTCAGCAGCACCAGGCCGAACTCGCCCACCTGCGCCAGGCTCATGGCGCTGCGCACGGCCACACCCAGCGGCTTGCCCATGCCCCAGACGATGCCCAGCACCAGCAGGGCCTTGATGAGCACGATCAGCAGTGCCAGTGAGAGCAGGGTGCCCAGATGCTCGCCCAGGAACTGGGGCGAGAGCCACATGCCGACGGTAATGAAGAACAGTCCCAGCAGCACGTCCCGGAAGGGGCGGATGTCCGATTCGATCTGATGGCGGTATTCGGTCTCGCCCAGCATCATGCCGGCCACGAAGGCGCCGAGGGTCATGTTGATGCCGGCGCCTTCGGCCAGTGCGGCGGCAGAGAGTGCCACGGTGAGTACCGCCAGGGTGAACAGCTCTTCGGAACGGCTGCGGGCCACCTCCCGGAAGAAGGGGCGCAGCAGATAGCGGCCGATCAGCAGCAGGATGGCGACCACGCCCAGCCCCTTGAGCAGGGCGGTGGTGAGGGTGGCAGCCAGTGCATCCTCGCCGCTGGACTGGCCCAGCGCCGGTACGATGATCAGCAGCGGAATGGCCATCAGATCCTGAAAGATGAGGATGCCCAGCGCCGCCTTTCCGTGGCGGGAATGCAGCTCGCCCTGATCGGCCAGCTGTTTGATGACAATCGCGGTGGAGGAGAGCGCCAGGGCGCTGGCAATGACGAAGGCGACACTGTGGCTCAGATGCAGCGCCCAGGTGGCCAGTGCATAGAACACCAGCGTGGTGAGTGCCACCTGCAGCGCACCCAGCCCGAAGACCTGTCGGCGCATGGAGATCATCTGCGGCAGGGAGAACTCCAGCCCGATGGAGAACAGCAGAAAGACGATGCCCACCTCGGCGATGAAGCGGATCTGCGACTCGGATGCCACCCAGCCGAGGCCATAGGGGCCCAGCAGCATGCCTACGAAAATGTAGGCGAGAATGGGCGGCAGCCGCAGCCGCTGGGCGAAGGCGACGAACAGCAGGCTGATGCCCAGCAGGGCGGCAATCTGCACGATGGGGCTATGCATGTTCGATCCTCATGGACAGATCCACTGCGCGCACATGCTTGGTAATGGCACCGGTGGAGATGAAATCCGCACCCAGTCGGGCCAGTTCCGGCAGGGTCTCCAGCGTCACATTGCCGGACAGCTCTACCTGGGCCCGCCCGTCAATGAGGGCGATGGCCTCCCGCGCCAGCGCGGGCGGAAAGTTGTCCAGCATGATGATGTCTGCACCGGCTTCCAGCGCCTCGTGCACCTCCTGCAGGGTTTCGGTTTCCACTTCGATCTTCAGCTGCGGGTGCAGATTGCGTGCCCGTGCCACTGCCGGACCGATGCCACCGGCGGCGGCGATGTGGTTTTCCTTGAGCATGACCATGTCGAACAGGCCGATGCGGTGGTTGGCGCCGCCCCCACAGGCCACGGCATATTTCTGCGCCCGACGTAGGCCCGGCAGCGTCTTGCGGGTATCCAGCAGGCGGGTCGGGCTGTCGCCCAGTGCCTGCACGAAGCAGTGCGTGGCGGTGGCGGTGCCGGAGAGTGTCTGCAGGAAATTGAGCGCCGTGCGCTCGCCGGCCAGCAGGGTGCGGGCCGGGCCTTCAAGGGTCACGATCAGCTGTTCCGGCGCCACCTGTTCGCCCTCGCGTACCTGCCAGTGGCAGTGGACCGCCCCGTCAAGCTGGGCGAACACCGCATCAAACCACGGGCGTCCGCAGATGATGGCTGCCTCCCGGGCGATGACACGGGCACGTGCCTGCCGGTCGGCGGGAATGATCTCGCCACTGACATCACCGGGGCCGATGTCCTCCGCCAGCGCCAGCTGTACAATGGGGTAGATGTCTTCGGGTTTCAACTGCATGGGGCGATTATAGGGTGGGGGCAAAAGCGCTGTCCATCGAGGGGCACTGGCTGACCGGCGTGCGGCGGGTGGAAAGCCCCAATCAGGATGACCGGCCACCGGATACGCCCATCGAGCTGGTGGTGATCCACGGCATCAGCCTGCCGCCGAATGCCTTTGGCGAGCCCCATGTGGAGCAGCTGTTCACCAACCGGCTCGACCCGAGCGCGCATCCCTATTTCGCCGAAATCGCCCATCTCATGGTGTCGGCCCACCTGTTCATCCGGCGCGACGGCGGGCTGGTGCAGTTCGTCCCTTTCGACCGGCGTGCCTGGCATGCGGGTGTGTCCAGCTGGCGCGGGCGCAGCCGCTGCAACGATTTTTCCATCGGTATCGAGCTGGAGGGGGCTGACCACATTCCCTACACGGCGCACCAGTATCGCCAGCTCAACCGTGTGCTGGCCCTGCTGCGCCGCAACTATCCCATCTGTGATGTGGTCGGACACAGCCATATCGCGCCCGGGCGCAAGACCGACCCCGGCCCCGCCTTTGACTGGCAGCGTGTGCACGGCGCCTCGCCCGACCTGGCACGGCGCACGGCCAAGCCCGCGGTATGAAAGGGTGCTGAGACGGGGCCTCCCCCAATTTTGGCAGGTCTGCCGCTGGCGCGCCGCCGGCGCTCGCGAAAAGAACCGGTAAATGCCTTTTCTGGTGTCGTTGCCCCCTCCACTGACCTTCTTTTGACGGGGCTCCCCTGATTTTGCCGGGTGCTGGGCGGCGCGCTCTGAATTTTGGCGGGATTCTGGCGGGGTTTTGCCCTTCCGTGGGCTTTGGGGAACGGGGGTTCCCCCATTTTTGCCGACCGCTGCGCTGGCACGCTGCGGCCTGTCCCGTGTTCTGCCGCCCTTTGTGCTCATTTTGACCGTCTGTGGGGGCTCGGCAGGGTGCGATTGCCAGGGATTTGCGGACCGGCATCTGCCGGTCCGGTGCATCTGCAGCAGGTGTTGCGCTCTGACGACGGGGTCTCCCCTGATTTTAGCGGTCGCCGCGCTGGCCGCGCGGCGGTGCGGCGGGTTTCTGCGGCATGGGACGGGGTTCGAAGGCCTGACAGGGCTGCCCGGAGCTGGAGAGGACCACCTGTGCCGGCAGCAGCGTGGTCTTGAAGCCGAAGTGGCGGCAGCCGCGCGGGGCGGCGGCATCCCAGGTGACGTAGAAGTGGTGGCACTGGAAACAGTCGGGGCTCTGTGTGCTCATGGGGTCTGGCTGAGCTGGAGCATCTCCTCGGCATGACGGCGGGTGGTGTCGGTCAGGCGCTGACCGCCGAGCATGCGTGCCAGTTCCTCGATGCGTTCGCCGTGGTCGAGAGGGGTCACGCGGGTCAGGGTGGTGTCGGTCTGCTGGGTCTTTTCCACTTTCAGATGATGGTGGGCGCAGGCGGCCACCTGCGGCTGGTGGGTGACGGCCATCACCTGACGCTTTCCACCCAGCCGGCGCATGAGCTGGCCCACCTGTTCGGCCACACCGCCGCCAATGCCGGTGTCCACTTCGTCAAAGATGAGCGTGGGCGTGCCGGTGACATCCGCCAGTGCCACTTCCAGCGCCAGACTGATGCGGGCCAGTTCACCGCCGGAGGCGACCTTGCCCAGCGGGCGGGGCGGCTGCCCCGGATTGGCGGTGAACAGGAAGGTGACCTGGTCCAGACCGTGGCGACCGGGTTCGGTGGGGTCGATCTGCACGCTCAGTTGTGCGTGGGGCATGCCAAGGGGCTGCAGCAGAGGGGTGACGGTCTCGGCCAGATGGGCGCCGGCCTGCCGTCGGGCGGCGCTGAGGCGTTCGGCCGCCGCCATGAAGTCGGCCCGTGCCGCCTCCACTTCAGCCTTGAGTGCTTCCAGGTGTTCATCCGCATGAGCGAGTCTGTGGCGTTCTTCCTGCAGTTCCTGCAGCCGTGCTTCCAGCGCCTCCGGATCGCACAGGTGCAGACGGGCCAGACGGTGGTATTCGCCCAGGCGTGCGTCCACTTCGGCCAGCTGCTGCGGATCCAGCTCCACCTGTCCAGTCAGATGGTGAATGTCCCGGGCCAGCTCTTCCAGCGTAATGCGCTGTTCTTCCAGCTGCTCGACCAGCGGGGTGAGTGCAGGGTCGATCTCGGCCGCCCGCTGCAGGGCGTCCAGTGCCTGACCGATGCGGCGGGTGGCGCCCTGTTCACCATTGAGGGCAGCCTCCGCCTCCAGACCGCTCTGCAGCAGGGTTTCAGCATGGGCCAGCCGGTGCTGCTGCCGGCTCAGTTCGTGATAGTCCTCCGCCGTGGGCGCGAGCGCTTCCAGGTCCTTGAGCAGCCGGGCAAGTTCGTCCAGGCGCGCTTCCCGCCCGGCCGTGTCCTGTTCGGCCTGCTCAAGCGCCTGTTGCGCCTGCTGCAGGGCGCGCCAGCGGTCGGCCACCTCGTCGGCAGACTTTTTCAGGTTGCCGAAACCGTCCAGCAGGCTGCGCTGGTGGGCCGGCTGCATGAGCATCTGGTGGGCGTGCTGGCCGTGGATCTCCACCAGCTGCTCGCCCAGCGCGCGCAGTTGGGCCGCTGGCGCGCGCACGCCGTTGATCCAGGCGCGGCTGCCGCCGTCGGCACTGACGGTGCGGCGGATGAGCAGGGTCTCGGGCGCATCTTCATCCAGCAGGGCCTCTTCTTCCAGCCAGCTGCGCACGTGCGGCAGGGCGGTCAGGTCGAAGGCGGCCTGAATGTCGGCCCGCTCGCTGCCGTGGCGCACCAGAGCGCTGTCGGCGCGGCTGCCCAGCACCAGCCCGAGGGCGTCCAGCAGAATGGATTTGCCCGCGCCCGTCTCGCCGGTCAGGGCGGTGAAGCCGGCGGAAAAGCTCAGCTCCAGCCGTTCGATCAGTGCCAGATTGCGGATGGTCAGTGCGGTCAGCATCGGCTGTGCCCACCCCAGCCCAGTTTGGTGCGCAGGATGTCGTAG
>JALVTA010000225.1 GCA_027036095.1 Thiotrichales bacterium
CCTTCGACCACCTGGTGGACACCGCCACCGACCTGCTGCGCCGCTACGGTTTCCAGCCCATCCGCCTGCCGGTGGTGGAGAAGGTGGAACTGTTCGTGCGCTCCATCGGCGAGGTGACCGACATCGTCGAGAAGGAAATGTATGTCTTTGAAGACCGCAACGGCGATGTGCTCGCCCTGCGGCCGGAAGGCACCGCCGGCTGTGTGCGTGCCGTGGTGGAGCACAACCTCACCCGCGGCCAGATTCAGAAACTGTTCTACGTGGGGCCCATGTTCCGGCGCGAGCGCCCGCAGAAAGGGCGCTACCGCCAGTTCCACCAGCTGGGTGTGGAGGTGTTCGGCGTCGAGACGCCGGAGGCGGACGCGGAGCTGATCGCGCTGACCGCCCGCCTGTGGGAGGCGCTGGGCATCAATGGCCTGCGGCTGGAGCTCAATTCTCTCGGCAGCACCGACAGCCGCCGCCGCTACCGCGAGGTGCTGGTGGCCTATTTCCGCGACCATTACGACCAGCTGGACGAGGACTCGAAGCGGCGGCTGGAGACCAATCCGCTGCGCATTCTCGACAGCAAGAACCCGGACATGCGTGATCTGATCGAGGCGGCCCCCAAGCTGAGCGACTATCTGGACGAGGCGGATCGGGCCCATTTTGAACAGGTGCGTGCCTATCTGGATGATCTGGGCATCGAGTATGTGGTCAATCCCACCCTGGTGCGCGGGCTCGACTACTACAACCGCACCGTCTTCGAGTGGATCACCACCGACCTGGGGGCGCAGGGCACCGTGTGCGCCGGTGGTCGCTATGACGGACTGGTGGCGCAGATCGGCGGCAAGCCCACGCCGGCGGTGGGCTTTGCCATGGGTATCGAGCGTCTGATGGCGCTGCTGCTGGAGCGCAACCTGCTGCCGTATCGCAGCGTGGCGGATGTCTATGTGGTCGCCGTAGGCGAAGGGGCCCAGCGGCCGGCCATGGTGCTGGCCGAGCAGCTGCGCGAGGCCCTGCCCACGCTCAAGGTGCAGCTCAACGCCGGCGGCGGCAGCTTCAAGAGCCAGTTCAAGAAGGCGGACAAATCCGGCGCGGCCTATGCGCTGGTGCTGGGTGAGGACGAGGTGGCCGCGCGGCAGGTGGGCGTCAAGCCGCTGCGCGGTCAGGGCGAGCAGGAAATGGTCGGCTGGGACGAGCTGGCCGATCACCTGCAGGGCCTGTTCTGTTGTATCTGTAAGGAGTTGAATTCATGAGCCGCTACGAAACCGACGAGGAACAGTGGGAAGCCATCAAGCAGTGGTGGAAGGAGAACGGCAAGTCCATCGTGCTGACGGTGGTCATCACGCTGGCGGCGGTATCCGGCTGGAAATGGTGGCAGACCCAGCAGCTCAACAAGGCGCTGCACGCCTCCGGCACCTTCGAGCTGCTGCAGCTCAAGGCCCAGAGCGGCCAGTTCGAGGAGGTGGCCCGCGAGGCCGAACGCCTCAAGACCGAGCAGCCGGACAGCCCCTATGCCAGCGGTGCGGCCCTGCTGCTGGGCAAGTATTTCGCCGAACGCAAGCATGATGCCGCCAAGGCGGCGGAACAGTTCAACTGGGTGGTCGAGCACGCCCCCGAGGCGGCCATGAAGGATGTGGCCCACCTGCGTCTGGCCCGGCTGTATGCCGATCAGAAGCAGTTCGACAAGGCGGCCGCCGCGCTGAGCAAGGTGGCGCAGGCGCACCTGCCCAAGAGCGAACAGGCGCTGTATCAGTATGTGGCCGGTGAGGTGGCGCTGCTGAAAGGGGATCGTGCGGCGGCCAGAGCGGCCTTTGCGAAGGTGCTCGAGCTGACCGACGCGCAGGACCTGAAACAGCTGGCGCAGCTGCAGCTGGATGATCTGGCCGATGTGGCCCGGGGTGGCTGATCCGATGCGTTTTCTGCTGATCACTTCACTGCTTGCACTGCTGACCGGCTGCGGCCACATCACCACCGATGACGGCGAGACGCTTGACTGGACGCCGGTGGTGGACCGGTCCGGGCAGAAGGTGGTGGAAGGCGAACATGACCGGAACGGTCTGCCGGGGATCGGTGCCCACAACCCCGTAGCCGCACGGCTGGTGTGGACCCTCTACTACAAGCCGCTCAATGGGGCTGACACACGGGGTCTGCAGTGGACCGAGGACGGTCAGCGCCTCTATCTGGCCATGCCCAACGGCATGGTCACCGCTTTCTATCGCACCGAGCAGCCCACCTGGGCCAGTCAGGTGGCGTGGCAGACGCTGCTGTCCAGCCCGGTTCTGGCCGGGCCGGTCAGGCACGGTGATCTGCTCTACGTGGGCACCGCAGACGGCCAGCTGGTGGCGCTCAACGCCCGCACGGGCGAGGTGGTGTGGAACCGTCAGCTGAGCAGCTCCATTGATGCGGCGCTGGTTCCGGCAGGTGACCGGCTGATCGTGCGCACGCTGGACAGCAAGGTGTATGCGGTGCGGCTCGCCGACGGCGGGACGCTGTGGAAGACGGATCACGAAGCGCCCGCGCTGGCGCTGCAGGGCGAGTCCGCACCGGTGGTCAGCGAGGGCAAGGTGATCGTCGGCTGGGAGAACGGGCTGATCGAGGCGCTGGACCTGAACAATGGCGAGCCGCTGTGGCAGCGCCGTCTGGCCACGCCGTCCGGGCGTACCGATCTGGAGCGCATGGTAGACGTGCAGGCACAGCCGCTGCTGGTCAACGGACGCCTGTATGCGGTGGCCTTCAACGGCCGGCTGGCGGCCATGGATCCGGACACCGGCGCGCTGGTGTGGGTCAAGGACTTCTCCAGCTACCGGGACATGGTGGCGCTGGATGATCGGCTGGTGGCCCTGGACGATGAGGGCGACCTGTTCGCCTTCGACCTGATCACCGGCACGCGCATCTGGGAACAGAAGGCGCTGCGCCACCGCCAGCTGACCGATCTGCGCCTGTGGTCACTTGCCAGGAAGGTGGTGACTGGCGACCGGGCCGGGCTGATTCACTTCATCGAGCCGCTCAACGGCGCCCTGTGGGGCCGTCTGCGCCATCACAGCCACCCGATCGCCGATCTGATGATGCTTTCCGACCACCAGATGGTGGTGGTGGACAACGAAGGCTATCTGTCACTCTACGAGGTCAGACTGGCAGATGAGTGATACCACACGCATGCAGGACGAGGCGCTCCGCCGCGCACTGGAAGGGGCCCAGCCGGAACCGCCCGCAGTGCCGGAGCCTGCAGCACAGCCGGTTCCCCGGCGCCGGCGCAAGCCGGTGGTGGCGCTGGTGGGCCGGCCCAACGTGGGCAAGTCCACCCTGTTCAACCGCCTGACCAAGAGCCGGGATGCCATCGTGGCCGACTATCCGGGGCTGACCCGCGACCGCCAGTATGGCACCGGCAAGGTGGGGCGTCACCCTTACATCGTGGTGGATACCGGTGGCCTCAGCGGCGAGGAGCAGGGCGTGGACCCGCTGATGGAACAGCAGGTGCGCGCCGCGCTGGAGGAGGCGGATGCCATTCTCTTTCTGGTGGACGCGCAGGCGGGCCTGACTCCGGCGGACGAGCAGATCGCCGACATGCTGCGCCGCCACTACGGCGACAAGCCGCTCCATGTGCTGGTCAACAAGGCGGAAGGGCGCGATGCGGACAGCGTGCGCGCCGAGTTCTTCGGGCTGGGGCTGGGCGAGCCGCTGGTCATCTCCGCCGAGCATGGCGACCATGTGCGCGAGACCATCGACCATGTTCTGGAGATCGTCGAGCCGCGCCTGCCGGAGGAAGACCAGCCGCTGCCGGACGAGCAGGGCGGCATCCGCGTGGCGGTCATCGGTCGGCCCAATGTAGGCAAGTCCACCCTCATCAACCGCATGATCGGCGAGGAGAGGGTGGTGGCCTATGACATGCCGGGCACCACCCGCGACAGCATCCGCGTGCCCTTCGAGCGGGACGGGCAGCGTTACACGCTGATCGACACCGCCGGCGTTCGACGGCGCAAGAAGGTGTCCGACCGCATCGAGAAGTTCAGTGTCATCAAGGCCATCGAGGCCATGGATCAGGCTCATGTGGTGGTGCTGGTCATCGACGGCTCCGAGGGCATCACCGACCAGGACCAGACGCTGCTGGGCCATGCGCTGGAATCCGGTCGCGGGCTGATCATCGCCATCAACAAATGGGATGGTCTTGATCCTGACCAGCGCCGTCAGGTGAAGGCGGATCTGGACATCAAGCTGCAGTTTGCCGAGTTCGCCCCGCGTCATTTCATTTCCGCCCTGCACGGCACCGGCGTGGGCAACCTGTTCGACACCATCCGCAAGGTGTACGAGGCGGCCACCCGGCGGGTGTCCACCAGCCAGCTCAACCGGGTGCTGGAGCAGGCACTGCTGGAGCACCAGCCGCCGCTGGTCAGCGGCCGGCGCATCAAGATGCGCTACGCCCATCTGGGTGCCCTCAACCCGCCGACGGTGGTGATCCACGGCAACATGGTGGACCGGGTGCCCCAGCACTACACCCGCTATCTGACCAACGTCTTCCGCAAGGCGTTCGGCTGGCAGGGCACGCCGGTGAAGATCGAATACCGCGTGACGGAGAACCCCTACGAGGGTCGGCGCAGTAAGATGAGCCGCCGCCAGATCGAGCGCAAGCGCAAGCTGATGGCCTTTGTCAAACAGAAGAAAAAGGCCCTGCAGCGCAAGAAACGCGGCAGATGACGGGGTCTCCCCCATTTTTGCCGGGTCGCGTTCCGGCGCGGAAGGCAACTTGGCCTGTTTCGGTATTACAATAGGTAATACCGGGGCACAGGAGGGTGTAATGGCTACTTTGACCGTCAAGGTGGACGATCAGCTGCTGGAAAAACTGAACCAGACCGCCGCGGCGCTTCATCGCAGCCGTAGCGAAGTGGTGCGGGCGGCGCTTGAAGGGTTCATCAGCGCGCAGATGCGCAGTATGCGAGAGCGTACACTCAGGCAGGCTGTGGAAGCCCTGCGCCAGGATCAGGACTACCGCCGCTTTGTCGAAGCCTGGAGCGCGCTTGAAGAACCGTTGGGGGAAGAAGCGCTGGAAGGATGGATTGCCCTTGAGCCGACGGATGGCTGAGCTGGTGCGGATCGAACGGGGCGGGGTCTATCTGGCGGCGTTGAATCCGGCCAAAGGACGAGAGGTCGGCAAGCTTCGGCCTGTGGTGGTCGTTCAGTCTGACATGCTCAACCGGCTGGAACATGGCACGGTGATCGTGTTGCCGTTGACATCCCAGTGTAATCCGGCTGCTGCTGCATTACGGGTGTCGATAGCTCCGCGTGACCGCTTGCTCAAGGTGTCCGAAGTGCTCTGTGATCAGCCGCACGCCATTGACATGTCCCGGCTGCGGCCCACATTGATCACGCGCCTGACCCATGAAGAGCTCCGGCAGGTGGAGCAACGTATGCTGCTGGTGCTGGGCTTTTCCGACTGAGTCGGGCCGTTTGGGGTAAAATTGCCGGCTTTTCATTGACTTGGAGCGTTGGAGCGCATGACTGACCGCATCCGCGAAATCCCCTACAACTACACCTCCTTTTCCGACCGGGAGATCGTCATCCGTTTTCTCGGTGAGGACGGCTGGCGCGTCATCGAGGCGCTGCGCGGCCAGCGGCGTACCGGGCGCTCGGCGCGCATGCTGTTCGAGGTGCTGGGGGACATGTGGGTGGTCACCCGCAATCCCTATCTGCAGGATGATCTGATCGAGAACGGGAAACGCCGCGCCCAGCTGATCGAGGCGCTGCGCCACCGCCTGCGCCAGGTGGAAAAACGCCTCAACGGCAACGAACAGGCGGCGGAGCTGCTGGAACGGGTGCGGAATGCGGTCACGGAATTCGAGGCCTGGTTCCCCGAACAGGCGGCGCTCCGGGAGAAGATTCTCAAGCGGCTGAAGAAGGTCACCCGCGCCGACAACGTAGATTTCTCCGGTCTGGCACGCATCAGCCATGCCACCGATGCCACCGACTGGCGCGTGGAACTGCCGCTGGTGGTCATCAGCCCGGATACCGAGGCGGAGATCGCCCCCATCGTGCAGGCGTGCATCGAGTTGGGCCTGACCATCATTCCCCGCGGGGGCGGCACCGGCTATACCGGCTCGGCCATTCCGCTGGTGCCCAACACCGCCGTCATCAACACCGAAAAGCTGGAGTACATCGGCCCGGTGGAGGAGATCCCGCTGCCGGGGCTGGAGGCGGTCAAGGTCAAGTCCGTCCATGTGGAGGCGGGTGTGGTCACCCGCCGCGTGTCCGAGGTGGCCGAGGCCCATGGGCTGGTGTTTGCGGTAGATCCCACCTCGCAGGATGCCTCCACCATCGGCGGCAACATCGCCATGAACGCCGGCGGCAAGAAGGCGGTGCTGTGGGGCACTACGCTGGATAACCTCATCAGCTGGAAGATGGTCATGCCCGACGGCCGCTGGCTGGAGGTGACCCGTCTGGAACACAACCAAGGCAAGCTGCACGACCAGAAGACGGTGCGCTTTTCCGTGCAGTGGTTCAAGCCCGACGGTCTGAGCAAGGACGGCGAGCCCACCATCCTTGAGATGCCCGGATCCATGTTCCGCAAGCATGGCCTGGGCAAGGATGTCACCGACAAGTTCCTTGCCGGCTTGCCCGGGGCGCAGAAGGAGGGCTGCGACGGCATCATCACATCCGCCCGCTTCATTCTGCACCGCATGCCCGCCTACACGCGTACCTTCTGTCTGGAATTCTTCGGCCACGACCTGAGCCAGGCGGTGCCCGCCATCGAAGAGATCACCGCCTTCATGGAGAAGAAACGCGCCGAGGGTGTGGTGCTCTCCGGGCTGGAGCATCTGGATGAGCGCTACATCAAGGCGGTGAAATACAACACCAAGGCCGACCGGCGCGAGCTGCCCAAGATGATTCTCCTGGGAGACGTTTCCGGTGACAACGGTTTCGAGGTGGCCAAGACGGTGGAAGAGATCGTCGAGATGGCCCGCAAGCGCGATGCCGAGGGCTTCATCGCCATCGACGAGGCGGCGCGCAAGGCCTTCTGGGCCGACCGCGCCCGCACCGCGGCCATCTCTGCCCACACCAACGCCTTCAAGATCAACGAGGACGTGGTCATCCCCCTGTCACGCCTCAACGAATACAACAGCGGCATCGAGAAGATCAACATCGAGCTGTCGCTGGACAACAAGCTGGCCTGTGTGGAGGCCATGCTGGCCTATCTCCGCTCCGATGCACCGGAGCTCAAGGCGCGCGAGTGCATCGAGACCGGCGAAGGTGCAGTGGAGGACCTGGTGCACCACCGCGTGCAGGCGGCCATCGATCATCTGGAAGCGGTGCGTGCCCGCTGGCTGCTGTGGCGCAACAACTTCGACATGTCCGCCGCCGAACTGCTGGACAGACTGCCTGAGGAAGTGCGTAGCCGGGTGCGGGAAGGGGACACCCTCATGGACCTGCTGCTGCGTCGTGACCTGCTGGTCAAGTTCCGCACCGAGGTGACCCCCTTCCTGCGGGAGAACTTTCTCGGGTACGACTTCGAGCCGGTGCTGGACAGGCTGCGCCAGATCCATGCCGAATACAAGAGCGTGCGCCTGTTCGTGGCGCTGCACATGCATGCCGGCGACGGCAATGTGCACACCAACATTCCCGTCCACTCCGACAACTACGAGATGCTGCGCAAGGCGGACGAGGTGGTGGACCGGGTCATGGAACTGGCCCTGTCGCTGGATGGCGCTATCTCCGGCGAGCACGGCATCGGGCTGACCAAGATCAAGTATCTGGAGCCGGAGAAGGTCGAGAAGTTCGTCGAGTACAAGAACCAGATCGACCCGAACCATGTGTTCAACCGCGGCAAGCTGATGCCCGACTCCAGTCTGGATGTGGCCTACACCCCGTCACTGACGCTGGTGGAGCAGGAGGCGCTCATTCTGGAGGCCACCGATCTGGATGCCCTCAACAACGAAATCCGCCACTGCCTGCGCTGCGGCAAGTGCAAACCGGTGTGCCAGACCCACATTCCCCGCGCCAACCTGCTCTATTCGCCGCGCAACAAGATTCTCGCCACCGGTTCGGTCATCGAAGCGTTCCTGTATGAGGAGCAGACTCGCCGCGGCGTGTCGCTGCACCATTTTGACGTGATGAACGACATCGCCGACCACTGCACCGTATGCCACAAGTGCGCCAACCCCTGTCCGGTGGACATCGACTTCGGCGATGTCACCATCCACATGCGCAACATCCTTACCCGCATGGGCAAGAAGCGCACCAGCCTCATGACCAAGGCGGCGCTGTTCTACCTCAACGCCAAGTCGCCCAATGTGGTCAAGGCGCTGCGCACCACGCTCATCGGCTGGGGCGCGACCGCCCAGCGGCTGGGCAATCGCCTGTTCCGGGCACTGGGCCTGTTCAGGCCCCAGCTGACCGAGCTGCCGGAACGCACCGACAGACCGCAGCCGGTGCAGAAGCAGGTGATCCACTTCGTGCGCAAGCCGCTGGACACCGGTCCCAACGAGCCGCCCATGCGCGCGCTGCTGGGGCTGGAGGATCCCCGCTACGTGCCGGTTCTGCGTCGCCCGGACATGAGCGAGGATACTGAGGCGGTGTTCTACTTCCCCGGCTGTGGCTCCGAGCGGCTGTTCTCCGACGTGAGTCTGGCCACCCTGGCCATGCTCTATGACGCCGGCGTGCAGACCATTCTGCCGCCGGGGTATCTCTGCTGCGGCTACCCACAGACCGCCGCCGGACAGGAAGACAAGGGCATGCAGATCACCACCGAGAACCGCGCCCTGTTCCACCGGGTGGCCAACACGCTCAACTATCTGGACATCACCACGGTGATCGTCTCCTGCGGCACCTGTCACGACCAGCTGCTCAAATACGAATTCGAGCGCATCTTCCCCGGCTGCCGTCTGCTGGACATTCATGAATTCCTGCTGGAGCGGGGCTACAGGGTGGAAGATGTGCCCGGGGTGAAATACCTCTACCACGACCCCTGCCATACGCCCATGAAGAGTCACGACCCGCTCTCCGTGGCCCAGGGATTGATGCAGGGCACCGAGGTAAAACTCACCGACCGCTGCTGCGCCGAGGCGGGCACGCTGGCGGTCAGCCGTCCGGACATCTCCAACCAGCTGCGCTTCCGCAAGGAACAGGAACTGTTCAAGGGCATTGAGGATCTGACCGGTGAGGCCCGGCGCGTCAGGCAGGACGAGGTAAAGATCCTTACCAGCTGTCCCGCCTGTCAGCAGGGGCTCAACCGCTATCAGGACAGCACCGGCCTCAAGACCGACTACATCGTGGTGGAGATGGCCCGTCTGCTCAAGGGGGAGGGCTGGAAGCGGGACTTCCTGAGCGAACTGCGGCAGAAAAACGCCGTAGAGAAGGTGCTGCTCTGATTACGCGTGGCGGGCGCTCAGCCCTCTTTGGGCGCCTGCTGAAGCCACGCATCCATGGCCTCGACATTCATGGGGCGCCCATAGAGGAAGCCCTGCGCCCGGCGGAATCCCAAGGCGGTGAGGAAGGCCGCCTGTTCGGCGTTCTCCACCCCTTCCACCACGCTTTTAAGCCGGAAGGTGTCCACAATGTTCTTCAGCAGCCGCACCAGATCGGCATCCTGCGGGTTGCCCGGCAGGCCGCTGACAAAGGAGCGGTCGATCTTCAGCTCGTCGATGGGCAGGCTGTGCAGGTAGCGCAGGGAAGAATAACCGGTGCCGAAGTCATCAATGGAGATCTTAGCCCCCAGTCTGCGCAGCTCGGCCAGCCCGGTCAGCTCGTCCTCATCACACTTGAGAATTTCCGCCTCGGTCAGCTCCAGCGTAAAGCCCGCCTCACCGGCGGCTTCCCGCAACTGCTCGAACAGCTGAGGATTCTCAAGATCACTGATGACGCAGTTGACCGACAGGTTCAGCGCGCCATGCTGCTGGCGCCAGCAGCGCCACTGACTCAGAGCCTGTTCCAGCACCAGTGCGTCCAGCTGGGCCATCAGCCCTTCTTCCCAGGCGATGGAAAGGAACTCGGCGGGATTGACCAGCCCCTCTTCGGGGCGGTTCCAGCGTACCAGCGCCTCCATGCCCACCGGTCGTCCCGAAACCATCTCCACTTGCGGCTGGTAGTACACCTCGAAACGCTCCGGGTGGGCATGCAGGTCGTTGCGCAACGCCTCGGCCAGCTGATGTCGGCGGCTGAGGGTTTCCAGCATGGAGGGTGCAAAAGCGAGGAAGTGCGTGCCCGGCAGGGTGGCATGATTGCGTTTTAGATAGCGCAGCGCCGTCTGGGCGGTGCGGATCAGGCCATCCGGTGTGTCCGCGTCCTGCGGGGCGCGGCTGCAGCCCATGTTGACTGACAGGTGCAGCACGTGATCCCCCACTTCCAGCGGTTCGCGCACCAGCGCGTGCAGCCGTTCACAGTGGAGTGACCACTCGCCGGCAGGCAGGATGATGGCGAATTCGTCCGCATTGTAGTGAAACACCTGATCCGGATAGGCGGCAGTGAGCCTTTGCCCCAGCGTCTTGAGCACCGTATCGCCGAACAGGTGGCCATGGCTGTTGTTGAGGGTGCCGAAATCGGCCAGATCCAGCATGGCCAGATAGAAGCTCTGGCCCGAGGCCAGCAGGTGCGCCAGCGTCTCCAGCAGAGAACGCCTGCCTGGCAGGCCGCTGACCGGGTTGTGCACCTGCAGGTAATCGAGCCGTCGTCGCTGGTCACGCAGCAGCTCCATCAGCTGCATGCGTTCGGTGATGTCATGGACGATGCCTTCCATGCGCAGCGGTGTGCCGTCCCCGTCCCGGATCACCAGTCCCTTTTCGTGAATCCAGGCAGTGCGGCCATTGCGCAGGTGGATGCGGTGCTGCAGGTCGTAGTAGGGTTTCTCACCTTTGAGCACGGCGTCAATTTCCGCCATCACCCGCTGGCGTGTGGGTTCGTCCAGTACCGCCAGGAACTTGTCGAAGGAAGGCTTGAAAGTGGTGCTGTCCTCGCCGTAGATGCGGATCTTGGTTTTGCTCCAGACCACCTCACCGGAGGCGATGTCCCACATCCAGTAGCCCACGTGAGCCACTTCCTCGGCCAGCTGGAAAAGGTCGAGGCAGGCTTCGGGTGAAATTTGAGAGGAGCGGTTGTTCATTACATGGGAGTTTAACCCATTAGGAGGGATGGAGGAAAGGGAAGCTTTCCGCCCCTGCTTTGACAGAACGCTCCGGTTTAATCAACATGGAGAGGGGATGGAAGGGGAAACGCGGGTGCGATGCACCCGCTCAATGACAGGAAAGCGCTTACTTGGCCTTCTGGCTGGAGAAGTATTGGGCGATGGCCTTGATGTCTTCGTCAGTGAGGTTCTTGGCGAAGCGGTTCATCATGTCGTTGCGGCGGAAGCCGTCTCGATAGGCCTTGAGCGCGTTTTCCAGATACTGGGCATGCTGGCCGGCCAGTTTGGGAAAGATGGGGGAGGTGCTGTTGCCGTCTGCGCCATGACAGCCGATGCAGGCCTGTGCCTTGGCCGGCATGTCGGCAGCCAGAGCGGTGGTGGAGATCAGGGTGGCGCCCAGCGCCAGCGCAGCAATATGCTTTTTCATGGTAAGACTCCTGTCGGTTTCATGAAGATGGTCCACATTTTAGCCAAAGGCGGCGCATCCGGCCATGCAGAAAGGTGATGACCGCATAAGCAGGGAGTTCCAGTGCCCCAAATGGAAAAACCGCCCGGAGGCGGTTTTTCCCGTCGCTGAAACGCCGTACTGAATTACTTCAGCGTGGCGATGTAGGCAGCGATGTTTTCGATGTCCTGATCGGACAGGCCCTGCGCCATGGGCGCCATCATGGAGGTCATGGGACCACGCTGCTTGCCAGCCTTGTACTCGTGCAGCTTCTCGGCGATTTCCTTGGCGGACTGACCGGCCAGCTTGGGACCGACACCGCCTTCACCGTTAGCACCGTGGCAGCCAACGCAGGTGGAACCGAAGGTAGCCTTGCCGGCGTCAACGTTGCCGCCTGCGAAAGCGGACGCGCCGAAGGAAACCAGACCAGCAGTTGCCAGAGCGATGATCATCTTTTTCATAGGATCTCTCCTTTGTGTTTGAAAACGTGCGCTGTGCGCTCGATTTCTATTATCGGTGCCTGTCGCCGTTTTGAAAGACGTCAAGCATGACAGAAGTCTTGAGATATCGCCGGTTGCCCGTTGACATCATTCAGCACATTATCTGCCATGCTCGCACCGTTTGCAATTACTTCTCGCGCAGCTTCTGCGGCAGGATGAACGCCAGTGCGATCAGCGCACCACCGAATACCAGCGCCACCACGATGCCCGGCACGGAATCGAAGATGGCCGGCATCACATGACCGTGGCGCACCACGCCGTCGGCCAGCGTCACCTTCGGGCCCAGGTCGCTGACCAGCTGGAACAGCGGGGTGGAGGTGAGCCAGCCCCAGCTGAGGGCGATCAGTAAGGTGCCCACCAAGCCACCGATGACATAGACCACCGCGTCCAGACGTCCTTCTCCCAGCGCCGCTACGCCGGTGCCCGGGCACAGAGCCGCCAGGGCGAAGCCCACCCCGAAGATCAGTCCACCGACGAAGGTGCCCCAGTAGGCGGCGCGGATGCTGAAGTGCACTGCACCGGGCACTACGGTGTTGATGGCGAAGATGGCGATCATGGTCAGACCGATGGAGAAGAGGATGACCTTCTCCAGCTTCAGGTCTGACAGGCGCAGCATGTCGATCAGACGGGTCGGGTTGGTGGCGCCGATGCGGTGCAGCACGAAGCCGAAGGCGCCGCCAAGGATGATGGCCAGCAGGATTTCCATGTCACTGTCCTCCACGCTTGCGATAGATGAGAATGGCCAGCGGAATGGCGGTGGCGAATACGCCGGCGGCGAACAGCAGGCTGGAGACCGCTGTCTGGGAGATGCCGCTGATCATGTGGCCGGAGGTGCAGCCGCCAGCCAGACGGGCGCCATAGAGGGTCAGCACGCCGCCGATGAAGGCCATGGCGTAGCGCAGCAGCGGCCGGTCGCCGAAATAGCGGCGGAAACCCTCAGGCGCCATCTTGTCCTTGCCTTCCGGTTTCGGGCCGCCGGTGAGCACGGAGAGGAAAGCGCCGCCGATCATGGCCAGCACGAAGATGAAGCCGTAGTTGACCGGGTTGTCCGCGGCTTTCGCATAGGCGCCGTGGGACTTGTTGATGTAGGGGTTGGGAGAGTGGTAGACCCGCTTG
Organism: Thiotrichales bacterium; assembly: GCA_027036095.1. Taxonomy (GTDB): domain Bacteria; phylum Pseudomonadota; class Gammaproteobacteria; order Thiomicrospirales; family Thiomicrospiraceae; genus Sulfurivirga. Next base: position 13,148 of record JALVTA010000225.1, read on the forward strand.
CCGTTTTTCTCCTCGACGGTGTAGATGTCGGGGTCCACGGCCTTCCAGATCATGGTGTCGAGCACGGCGAACTGGGTGGAGACGCCGATGGGCTTGACCAGCAGGAAGGCGGCGATGGCCACCGCGGCCATGGCAAGCCCGCCCTTGAGCCAGTTCCATTCACCTTTGGGATACATGATAAGGTTCCTCCATCGTCCGAAAGTATGATTTATGACTGCGCAAAAAATTCTAACACGCACCCTGCGGCAGAATAATAATCACTTTGTTTGCAAGGATAAGTAATGTTAATCATCATACGCTTCTGGCTGTTTGTCATCGTCATGACCCTCTTGAGTTTCTGGGTGTTGAAGTGGTTGGGGCGCACGGTGGCGCTGCTTAAGCTGTTTCTGTTCTGGCTGGGGGTGACGCTGGCCTCCGTGGCCGTGCTCTACGGCTTTTCGCTGCTGCTTTCCGGTGCCTGAACGCAAAAACCCCCGCAGAAAGGCTTTTCTGCGGGGGTTTTCGTGACATTTCCGGCCGCCTGCCGCGGCCGTCCGGCAAAAATGGGGGAGAGCCCGTCTCCGCCGGGGTCAGTGCATGCGCCTGAGCACATCGTCCCCATCGATGAAGTGATGCTTGAGGGCGGCGGCCACATGCACGCCCACCAGCATCAGCAGCAGCCAGGCCAGCAGCTCATGCCCTTCCTTGAAAAATTCGTGCAGCATGTCGTTCTCGCCGATGAGCACCGGCATGGCCACACCGAAGAACAGGGGCGCCTCCCCCTTGGTGGTGATGGCCAGATAGCCGAAGGCGGCCACCAGCAGCAGGCCCAGATTGAGGGCCATTTTCATCAGGTCGGCCAGCCGACATTCCCATGGGCCCATGTGGGGAGGATAGGCGGGCTGGGTCTGCAGCTTGCTGACGGGAATGCGGATGAGCACCAGCAGTGCCAGCAGAATGCCGAGGCTGGTATGCAGGCCCAGCTGTGATGGATCATCATCGTCCATGAGGTCGCCGATGACGAACTGGACGAAAAACAGGGCGGCGATGCCCCAGTGCAGCAGCTTGCTGACCAGACCATAGCGTTCGGCGGTGTTCCACAGTTGCATGGTTGTCGTCTCCTCTGATCGTTATAGGTCGAATTCTTCCCGCAGCCGCTGGAAGCTGTGATAGCGCGTGAAGGCGATCTCGCCATCGGCCACGGCCGCCAGCACGGCGCAGCCGGGCTCGTCGGTGTGGGTGCAGTCGTTGAAGCGGCAGCCCTGCGCTACCTGGTGAATGTCGGGGAAGCAGGCTTCCAGCGCCTTGAGGTTCTCCGGCTTCTCCGGGCTGAACAGGCGCACCCCGGGCGAGTCGATCAGGTCCCCTCCTTCCGGCAGATGATACAGCACGCTGTTGGTGGTGGTGTGCCGGCCCAGTCCGGTAGCCTCCGACAGCGCGCCGATGCGGATGTCCAGGTCGGGAATGAGCGCCTTGATCAGCGACGACTTGCCGGCACCGGAGGGTCCCACGAGAACCGATGTATGCTCCTTGAGCGCCTCGCGCAGCTTGTCAAGACCGCTGCCGTCCACCGCCGAGACGGGCAGGATGGGCAGGTCCAGCTCGTCATAGGCCAGCAGGGTTTCCGCCAGCGCCTCCCATTCCTCTTCGCTTTCGATCAGGTCGGTCTTGTTGATGATCAGAAGCGGCTCGAAACCCTGCTGGCAGCAGGCCACCAGATAGCGGTCGATCATGTCCGGATGCACGCCCGGATCCAGCGGTGCCACGATGCCGATGCGGTCGATGTTGGCGGCGATCATGCGGTCCTGTCCGCGGAAGCCGGGGCGGGCCAGCAGGCTCTCGCGCGGTTCCAGTGCGATGACCACGCCCTCGCCCGGCACGCCGGTTTCCGTCCACAGCACCCGGTCGCCGGCCACCAGTTTGCCCAGATTCTGCCGGATGGCGCAGTTGTGGTGCTCACCCTGTTCGTCTTCCACCAGCACCCGCTTGCCGAAGTTGGTGATGACCACGCCATTGTGGGCGCGTGCGCGTTCCTCCGGCGTCAGCGCCTCGGCATTGCGGCGTTTTTCCACCCGGCGCTGCTGCTGGCGGTTGAGTTTGCGGCGCGTGTGCTTGCCCATGGGTTTCAGGTTCCGCAGAAAGTCTGAGTGATGCGCTCATGGGGCTTTGGCGGCGCCATGAACGGTCGTGTGGATGCATTGTCGCAGAAAGGCTGTCGCACTGCATCCAGCAGGGCATGCAGCGGGGCGGGATCCCCCGCTTCCGCCGCATCCAGCGCCCGCTGCACCTGATGGTTGCGGGGAGTCACCGCCGGATTGGCCGTGTCCATGTCCCGGGCGGCCTGCTCGGGCGGCAGTGCCAGTCGGGTGCGCCAGCGTTCCAGCCATGTCCGCCAGCGGGCGTCATCCGGCAGTGCGTGCGCCGTCTCACCCCGCAGCCAGGTGGCCAGCCGGCGGAAGGTGAGGGTGTAGTCCTGTTCCGTTTTCGCCATCAGCGTCAGCAGGTCGTAGGTGAGCGTGCGGTCCGGTTCGGGCAGCGCCAGCTTATCTGTCATGCCCGCCAGCCAGTCCTTTTCCAGCTGCGGGCCGAAACTTTCCAGCGCCGTCTGTGCCCGGTCGCGCGCCCGCTCCGGGGATGCATCCAGCAGCGGCAGCAGGGTTTCGGCCAGTCGGGTCAGGTTCCACGCCCCCATGGTGGGCTGGTTGGCGAAAGCATAGCGCCCGCCGGTGTCGATGCTGCTGAACACCGTGTCCGGATGATAGGTGTCCATGAAGGCGCAGGGGCCGTAGTCGATGGTCTCGCCGGCCATGCTCATGTTGTCGGTGTTCATCACCCCGTGGATGAAGCCCACCTGCAGCCAGCG
>JALVTA010000226.1 GCA_027036095.1 Thiotrichales bacterium
GCAGTTTCGTCTGCGGCGTGATGGTCGCTTCCCACGCCTCATGGTCCGTCAGCGGCACATAGTCGGTGCCGATGCCCAGTTTGCCGAGATATTTTGAGAACAGCACCTTGGTGGTACCGAAAATGCTCCGGGAGCTGACGATGTGGTCACCGCTTTCCAGCAGTCCCAGCATCAGCGACAGGATGGCGCTCATGCCCGAGGCGGTGCCCACGCACGCCTCGCCGCCCTCCATGGCCGCCAGGCGCTGTTCGAAGGTGCGCACCGTCGGGTTGGTGAAACGGGAGTAGATGTTGCCCGCCTCCTCGCCGGCGAAGCGGGCCGCCGCCTGGGCGGCGGAGTCGAAGGCGAAGCTGGAGGTGGGAAAGATGGCCTCGCTGTTCTCCCCTTCCGGCGTGCGCGTGTAACCGCCATGAATGGCAAAACTCTCCTCGTGCCAGTCCATATCAGCCTCCCACGTTGGCCATGCCCACCGGCTCGTCGCCTACCGGCGCCTTGCCGTGCCGGTTGCGTTCCAGCGCGGCCAGATAGTTGGCGTCAATATCACCGGTGACGTATTCGCCGCTGAAGCATGAGGTATCGAAGCAGGGCACCACGGGGTTGCCCTCGCGCACCGCTTCAACCAGATCGTCCAGATCCTGATAGATGAGCCGGTCGGCGCCGATGAACTCGGCGATCTCCTGCACCGTCTTGTTGCTGGCAATCAGTTCGGAGGCCGCCGGCATGTCGATGCCATACACGTAGGGGTAGCGCACCGGCGGCGCGGCGGATGCGAAATAGACCTTGCGGGCGCCGGCATCCCGCGCCATCTGCACGATCTCGCCAGAGGTGGTGCCGCGCACGATGGAGTCATCCACCAGCAGGACATTCTTGCCCTCGAACTCCAGCGGCACAGGGTTGAGCTTCTGACGCACCGACTTCTTGCGCAGCTGCTGCCCCGGCATGATGAAGGTGCGGCCGATGTAGCGGTTCTTGATGAAGCCTTCCCGGTAGGGCTTGCCCAGGGTTTCCGCCAGCTGCAGCGCGCTGGTACGGCTGGTGTCGGGAATGGGCATGACCACATCGATGTCGTTGTCCGGCCATTCGCGCAGGATCTTCTCGCCCAGCTTGCGTCCCATGCGCAGGCGCGCCTTGTAGACGGAGATGCCGTCGATGATGGAATCCGGCCGGGCGAAATAGACGAACTCGAAGATGCACGGCGCATGCTGAGGATCGTCATGGCACTGCTCGAACAGCAACTGGCCGTCGGCGGTCATCACCACCGCCTCGCCCGGCGCCACATCGCGCACGATGCGGTAGCCCAGACTGTCCAGCGCTACGCTTTCGGAGGCGACGATGTAGTCCTTGCCGCCGGCTTCGTTCTCCCGCTCGCCCACGATCAGCGGACGCAGACCGTGCGGGTCGCGGAAGGCAAACACGCCGAGCCCCGCAATCATGCCCACGGTCGCATAGCCGCCACGCACCCGTTTGTGTACCCGGCGAATGGCGGCGAACACGTCTTCCGGCGTGGGGGTAAGCGTATTCTGGCGCAGCAGCTCATGGGCGAAGACGTTGAGCAGCACCTCGGAGTCGGAATTGGTGTTCAGATGGCGCAGATCCTGCCGCCAGATCTGCTCGCGCAGCTCGTCTGCATTGGTCAGGTTGCCGTTGTGGCCCATGACGATGCCATAGGGCGCATTCACATAGAACGGCTGCGCCTCCGCGCTGGAGCTGGTTCCGGCGGTGGGATAGCGCACATGGCCGATGCCCATCGCTCCGATCAGCTCACGCATGTGACGGGTGCGGAACACATCCTTGACCAGACCGTTGTCCTTGCGCTGGAAGAAGCGGTCGCCCGCGCAGGTGACGATGCCTGCGGCGTCCTGCCCGCGGTGCTGCAGGATGGTCAGGGCGTCATAGATTTCCTGATTGACCAGTGTCCCGTCCGTATGGACGATACCGACGACTCCACACATGCTCAGTTCTTCTCCCTGCTGATGCGTTCCACGATCGAATCGGTTCGAAAGCGTCGATCCACGAGCTTCTTGATACGGCGCGCCTGACTGCGGCTGGCATAGGGACCGATGCGCACCGAATAGAGTCTGCGCCCGTCCCGGGTTTTGAAGACGCGATATGTTGCATCATAGCCCGCCTCGTTGAGCCGCGCCACCAAATCATTGGCCTGGCGCAGCGTGTAGTAGGCGGCCACCTTCACCAGCCAGCCCGTACGCTGCGGGGTTTTCGCCTGCCCGCCGCTGTCGCGGGCGGGCGCCCTGGGTGCAGCCCCGGCTCGGGCGTCGGCATGCCGTGCCGGCGCATGGTGACCGCCTGCGGCCGCCTTCCGGGCCGCAGAGGGTTTCGGCTGCTCAGCACCCCGAGGTTTTTCCTTCACGGGTGCGGCGGGGGGCTTTTCCGCAAAGGTCCGCTCAGGCAGGCGCCTGACCGGTGCCGTTTCGGGAATGGTCAGCGGCGTGTCCACCACCGGCGCCGGCTTCTTCCGTGCCGTCCCCTCGTCGGCCATGCGGTCGGGAGAAAAGTGCACCGGCTGCCAGCTGCCCACCAGCAGGATCAGCACCAGGAACCAGATCACCACGCCCGTCAGCTGATTGCGCAGCGTCTCATCCATGCCCCAGCCTCTCCAGAACACCGCCCACCGTCACCAGAGAGCCCCATGCCAGCACCGGCGCCTGTGCCTGCCGGGCCGCCGCCACGGCCGCATCCAGATGCTCATGGGCCGTAACAGCCGAGTCGGACACGCCCGACGACAGCAACGCTTCCCGCAGGGCATTCAGCGGCATGGCGCGTGCATCCTCAAGCGGTGCCACATGCCAGTGGGCTACATGGGGTGCCACCGCCTCCACCATGGGACGCACATCCTTATCATTGAGGGCGGAAAAGACGCAATGCCAGCCCCGCTCCGGCCGTCCCGCCAGATAGTCAGCCAGTGCCTTCGCCCCCTGCGGATTGTGGGCTACATCCACCAGCCAGGGCTGCCCCGCCACCTGCAGATGCTGCAGCCGGCCGGGATGACGCACCTGCCGCAGTCCACGCTCGATATGCGTGCGGGTCAGGTAGAACTGCACCGGCAGCCGCTCCAGCACTGCCAGTACGCCGGCAGCGTTCTGCAGCTGATAGTCACCGGGCAGCGCCGGTTCCGGCAGGCCGTTCAGGCGCACGGCTCCCTCATAGTCCCACAGTACGCCGTGACGCCGCCAGTGGAAATCCCGACCGGCCAGCGCCAGCGGCACTCCCTGCGCCTCGGCGGCTTCCAGCACGCTCTGAGGCGGATTGGGGTCGGACACCACCGCCGGGCGGCCCGGACGCAGAATGCCCGCCTTCTCCCGCCCGATGGACTCGCGGTCCTCGCCCAGCCAGTCGGCGTGATCAACATCAATGGCGGTGATCAGCGCAATATCGGCATCCACGGCGTTGGTGGCATCCAGCCGACCGCCCAGTCCCACTTCCAGAATGACGGCATCGAGAAACTGCTGGCCGAACAGCCACAGTGCCGCCAGCGTGCCGAACTCGAAAAAGGTCAGCAGCGTCCCCTCCCGTGCCTTGTCGATGGCATTGAAGGCGGCGACCAGCTGGTCGTCGGACACGGGAACAGCGTTGATGCGGATGCGTTCGTTGTAGCGGATGAGATGGGGTGAGGTGTAGGTGCCCACCTGATAGCCCGCCCCGGCGAGAATGGCTTCCAGCATGGCCACGCTGGAGCCCTTGCCATTGGTCCCCGCCACGGTGATGACGGTGGCACGCGGTGCCAGCACGCCCAGGCGCTCGCCCACCTGGCGGACCCGCTCCAGCCCCAGATCGACCGCGCGCGGATGCAGCCGCAGCTGGTAGTCCAGCCACTGTTGCAGCGAGCGGTCGTCGGATTCGATCATGTCCTCAGGCGGGGCGGTTCATCAGCATGCGGCACATGAGCGCCAGTTCCTGACGCATGTCGCGCCGGTCGATGATGCGGTCGATGGCACCATGCTCCAGCAGGAACTCGCTGCGCTGGAATCCTTCCGGCAGCTTCTCGCGCACGGTCTGTTCGATCACGCGGGGACCGGCAAAACCGATCAGCGCCCCCGGCTCGGCCACATTGATGTCGCCCAGCATGGCGAAGCTGGCGGACACTCCGCCCATGGTGGGATCGGTCAGCACCGAAATGAACGGCAGCCCCGCCTCGCGCAGTCGGCCCAGCGCCGCGGATGTCTTGGCCATCTGCATCAGAGAGAACAGCGACTCCTGCATGCGCGCGCCACCGGAGGCGGAGAAGACCACGAAGGGACACTGCAGTTCCAGCGCCTTGTTGACGCCCCGCACGAACTTTTCGCCCACCACGGAACCCATCGAACCGCCCATGAACTTGAACTCGAAGGCACCGGCAACCATCTGCAGGCCTTCCACATCGCCTACCATCATGATCAGCGCATCCTTCTCGCCGGTGGCCTTCTGGGCCTGACTGATGCGGTCCCTGTACTTCTTCTGGTCGCGGAAGCCGAGAATGTCGATGGGGGACACTTCGGCGGCAATCTCCTGCGCCGTGCCCGCATCAAACAGGTGCTTGAGGCGTTCGCGCGCGCCGATGCGCATGTGATGGCCGCACTTGGGACACACATGCAGGTTGCGCTCCAGCTCGGCGCGGTAGAGCACGTTCTCACACTTGGGACACTTGACCCACAGCCCTTCCGGAATGGAGCGCTTGCGCTCCGTCGCCCGCTTGATGCTGGGCAGAATGCGATCAAACCAGTTCATGACGACTGCTCCCTGTCAGCCCGGTCCACGCCGGCGCGGAAAGGCGCCAGCGCCTCTTTCAGGCGCGCAGTCACCTGCTCGCAGGGCGCGCCCACCAAGGATTCCATCTCTCTGACCAGCGCCGAGCCGACGATGACGGCATCGCCCAGCCTGGCCATCTCGTAGGCCCGTTCGCCATCACGGATGCCGAAGCCGATGCCCACCGGTCGATTCATGCGCCGTTTCAGCACGGCCACATGTTCGGCCACATCCTGCACATCCAGCGCGTCGGCACCGGTGACTCCCTTGAGGGAGACGTAATAGACGAAACCGCTGCCCTCCGTCTCCACCGCCTGCAGACGGCTTTCCGGCGTTGTGGGCGCCACCAGAAAGATGCGGTCCAGCCCTTCGGCGGCCAGCGCCTCCAGATAGCCGTCGACGGCCTCCTCCGGCGGCATGTCCACCGTGAGCACGCCGTCCACACCCGCTTCACGTGCACGCAGGGCGAAGGGCACATAGCCCATGGCCTCCACCGGATTGTCATAGCCCATCAGCACGATGGGGGTGTCCTGATCCTGCCGGCGGAAGGCCTCCACCATCTCCAGCACCTGCCCCAGCGAGGTGCCGTGGGCCAGCGCCCGCTCGGTAGCCTTCTGAATCACCGGGCCGTCCGCCATGGGGTCGGAAAAGGGCACGCCCAGCTCGATCAGGTCGGCGCCCGCCTCCACCAGCGCGTGCATCATGGCCACAGTGCAGTCAGGATGGGGATCACCGGCGGTGATGTAGGGGATCAGCGCCGTGCGCCCCTCGGCACGCAGACGGTCAAAGGTTGCAGCAATGCGGCTCATCAGTATTCAAACCCTTCTACGGCGGCCAGAGTCTTCATGTCCTTGTCGCCCCGGCCCGACAGATTGACGATCATCATGCGCTCCGCCCCCAGCTCGGGCGCCAGCTTCTTCGCGTACGCCAGCGCGTGGCTGGACTCCAGCGCCGGCAGGATGCCTTCCAGCCGGGTCAGGTCACGGCAGGCATCCAGCGCCTCCTCGTCGGTCACGGCCACATAGCTGGCACGACCGATGTCCTTCAGCCAGGCGTGCTCCGGCCCCACACCAGGGTAGTCCAGCCCGGCGGAGATGGAATGGGTGCCGAGGATCTGGCCGTTGTCATCCTGCATCAGGTAGGTGCGGTTGCCGTGCAGTACACCCGGCCGACCGGCGCATAACGGCGCGGCGTGCTCTCCCGTCTCCAGCCCGTGACCGGCCGCTTCCACGCCGTAAAGGGCCACTTCCTCGTCCGGCAGGAACTCATGGAACAGGCCGATGGCGTTGGAACCGCCCCCCACGCAGGCCACCAGCGCGTCCGGCAGACGGCCCTCCTTGTCCAGAATCTGCTGCCGCGCCTCGCGGCCGATGACCGCCTGAAAGTCGCGCACCATTTCCGGATAGGGATGCGGCCCGGCCACGGTGCCGATGATGTAGAAGGTGTCGTCCACATGGGTGACCCAGTCGCGCATGGCCTCGTTGAGGGCATCCTTGAGGGTGCGCGTGCCGGAGGTGACCGGCACCACTTCCGCCCCCAGCATCTTCATGCGCGCCACATTGGGGGCCTGGCGGGCCACGTCATCCGCGCCCATGTAGACCACGCACTCCAGCCCCAGCCGCGCCGCCACGGTGGCGGAGGCCACCCCATGCTGCCCGGCACCGGTCTCGGCGATGATGCGCGTCTTGCCCAGCTTTCTGGCCAGCAACGCCTGACCGATGGTGTTGTTCACCTTGTGGGCGCCGGTGTGGTTGAGATCCTCGCGTTTGAGGTAGATCTTCGCACCGCCCCAGACTTCCGTGAGCCGCTCGGCGAAATAGAGCGGCGAGGGCCGGCCCACGTAGTCGCGCAGGTCGGCGTCCAGTTCGGCCCAGAACTGCGGGTCCCGCTTGAGGGTGTGATACTGCTGTTTCAGTTCCTCCAGCGCCGCCATGAGCGTCTCCGGCGCAAAGATGCCGCCGTAGGGCCCGAAGTGCCCACGCGCGTCGGGAAACTGGCTGTAATCAATGGTCATGAATCGGTGTCCGCCCTGTTGACTGCTGCGGTGAATTGAACAATTTTACCTGAATCCTTGATGCCCTTTTTCCTTTCCACGCCGCCACTGACATCTACGCCCCACGGGCGCACCTGCCGCACTGCGTCGGCCACATTTTCGGGCGTCAGTCCACCGGCAAGAATCACCGGCAGGTCGATATCCGTGCGCGCCAGCGTCCAGTCGAACGCCTCGCCGGTACCGCCGGGCACACCGGGACGGAAGGTATCCAGCAGCAGCCCTTGCGCCTCGTGATAGCGCCGGGCCAGCGCATCCAGGTCCGTTTCAGGTTTCATGCGCACCGCCTTGATGAACGGCTGACCGAAACGGGCGCAGAATTCGGGAGCCTCGTCGCCGTGAAACTGGAGCAGATCCAGCGGCACTTCGGTGAGCACGGTTTCCACGAAATCCTCAGCGGGGTCCACAAACAGCCCCACGGTGGTGACAAAGGGTGGCAGCGCCTCCACCACCTCCCATGCTTCGGCAATGTCCACGGCCCGGGGGCTTTTGTCATAGAACACCAGCCCGATGGCGTCCGCCCCCGCCTCGGCGGCGGCCAGAGCGTCCTCCGGACGGGTGATGCCGCAGATCTTGATGCGCGTTCTCATGCCTGCTCCTCACAGTGCCACACCACGCAGTCCGGCTGGCGCTCGGGAATGACCAGTGCCGAGGGATAGAAGGCGGTGACGAAATAGAGCCCCTGCGCCGGGGCGGTCTCGGCCGCCTGCGTGCGGTCTCTGAGCGCCAGCAGCGCGGCCATCCAGCCCTCCTCCCGTTCGCCGGTGCCGATGCGAATCAGGCTGCCGACGATATTGCGTACCATGTGGTGAAGAAAGGCATTGGCGCGGATGTCCACGAACACCAGCGGCCCGCGGCGGCTGACAGTAATCCACTGCACATTGCGACGCGGATGCTTCGCCTGACAGCCGGCGGCGCGGAAACTGGAAAAGTCATGTTCGCCGATGAGCGCCTGCGCCGCCCGGTGCATGCGCGCGGCATCCAGCGGCTCGCGCACCGGCGTCACCCGTCCGCGCAGCAGTGCCGAAGGGGTGGCATCGTTGTAGATGACGTAGCGATACTGGCGGGCCACGGCACTGAAGCGGGCATCGAAATCGTCAGCCACCGGCTTCACCCAGCGGATGCGCACATCATCGGGCAGATGGGTGTTGGCGCCCTCCACCCAGGCACGCTCCGGCCGGCTGGCGTCGGCGTCGAAATGCACCACCTGATTGAGCGCATGCACGCCGGTGTCGGTGCGTCCGGCGCAGCGCACCTGCACCGGATGGGCGGCGATGCGGGACAGCGCCGCCTCCACCTGGGTCTGCACGGCCCGGCAGTGGTCCTGATGCTGCCAGCCGCAGTAGCCGCTGCCGTCGTATTCGATGCCCAGCGCGTAGCGCGCCATCGCCGTGCCTTACAGGTACTTTTCGATCAGCAGCTCGGCGATCTGCACCGTGTTGGTGGCCGCACCCTTGCGCACGTTGTCGGCCACCACCCACAGGTTCAACCCGCGCGGATGGGAGATATCCTCGCGGATGCGGCCCACATAGACCGGATCGGTGTCCGCCGCGTCGATGGCAGTGGGGTAGCCGCCTTCAGTGCGCTCGTCCACCACGACCACGCCTGGGGCCTTCTCCAGCAGCGCACGAGCCTCATCGGCGGTGATCTTGTCACGGGTTTCGATGTGAATGGCCTCGCTGTGGCCGTAGAACACCGGCACGCGCACGGCGGTGGGGTTCACCTGAATGGTGTCATCGCCCATGATCTTGCGCGTCTCCCACACCATCTTCATCTCTTCCTTGGTGTAGCCGTTGTCCTGGAAGACGTCGATCTGGGGAATGCAGTTGAAGGCGATCTGCTTGGGATAGACCTTCGCCTCCACGGGTTTGAGGTTGAGCAGATTGGCCGTCTGGGTGGCCAGCTCCTCGATGGCCTCCTTGCCGGAGCCGGACACCGCCTGATAGGTGGCCACGTTGATGCGCTCGATGCCCACCGCATCATAGATGGGCTTGAGTGCCACCAGCATCTGAATGGTGGAGCAGTTGGGGTTGGCGATGATGCCGCGGTTTTTGTAGCCGGCCACCGCTTCCGGATTCACCTCCGGCACCACCAGAGGGATGTCGTCGTCGTAGCGGAACTGGGAGGTGTTGTCCACCACCACGCAGCCTGCGGCCGCCGCCCTAGGCGCGTAGATCTTCGAGACGCTGGCGCCCGGCGAGAACAGACCGATCTGCGCTTTGGAGAAGTCGAAAGTCTCCATGTCCAGCACCTCCACCCAGCTGCCGTTGAACTCCACCTTCTTGCCGGCGGAGCGGCTGGAGGCCAGCGGATAGAGGTTGCGCACCGGAAACTTGCGCTCCTCCAGCACACGCAGGATGGTTTCCCCTACGGCGCCGGTCGCACCGGCCACCGCCACGTCATACAGCTTCTCTGCCATGTCCAAATCCTCGAATTTGCCTTGAATTCTGCTCAAAACCCCGCTCCGGCGGTATTTTTCCCGCCGCGCCGCGGCGGGCCGGCGCGGCACCCTGCAAAATCGGGGGAGACCCCGTCAGCGGGCCATCTCCTCAGCCGGTTCCACCACCTCGCCTTCGGTTGCCTCCGTCCGGCGGCCCAGGGCGGCCACCTGCTCGGGCGCCACCAGGTTCAGCTCCAGCACGGCGATGTCGCCCGCCTCGCCCAGATCCATGCTCTGGCCGAGGAAGCGGCCGCCCTCCTCGATGGTCATGCGGCCGGTGTGCAGCTCGCCCCGCACCGTGCCGGCGGCCATGATATCCAGCTGCTCGCACACGATGCGCCCGTCCACCTCGCCGTTGACCACCAGATGCTTCGCCTTGACGGCTCCCTCTATGCGCCCGCGCGGGCCGACGATTACCTCCGCCTCGGAGGCCACCAGCCCTTCGACAGTGCCCTCCACATAGAGCGGCCCCTTCAGCCCCTCTATTTCTCCGCGGATGACGCTGCCTTCGGCGATGACGGTGGCGCCAGTTCCCTTACGTACCTGCCGGCCTGACTTGCCAAAGAGTCCCATGGCACTTGCCTCACCTGTTTGAAAATCGAGCGGAAATCCTGCAGCGTCCAGCGGGTAAACGGCCGCGGATCCAGCGCCCGCTGGATGAACGACAGCTGATAATGCAGGTGGGAGCCGGTGGACAGCCCCGTATTGCCCATCAGGCCGATCACCTGCCCCTTGTGCACCACCTCGCCGTTGCTGACCAGCACCTTGCTTAGGTGCCCATACAGCGTGCGGAAGCCGAAAGCGTGATCCAGCAGCACCATCTTGCCGTAACCGCTCGTCTTGTGATAACCGGCGTACTCCACCACACCATCGGCGGTGGCAATGACCTTGTCGCCGGTTCTGCCCCGGTAGTCCAGCCCCTTGTGGAACTCCCGACTGCCGGTGACCGGATGCTTGCGCCAGCCGAAACGGGAGGAGATGCCGGCAAAACGCACCACGGGATGGCCATTGGGAACCACCTGCAGCAGGTAGCGCTTGGTGCCCGCATCCACATGCACCCGCGCGATGCGCGCCTCCAGTGGCAGCTCCGCCGCCGGCGCCGCCCCCAGCATGGCTTCGATGGCCTTGACCGAAGCATCCAGCTCGGCCAGCCGCGCCCCCTTCTCCTCCAGCTGGGCATTGAGCGCGTTGTTGCGCTGCTGCAGCGCCGAAAGCATCTGCGCCAGCCGCCCCAGCGTCTGCTCGTAGCGCTGCACGGCCGCCTCGCGGCGCTGATGCAGCAGCTCCACCTCGTGGTTGAGCAGCATCATGTAGGTGACGCTCAGCAGCACCAGCACCGCCAGCGCCACCAACCCCCACCAGAAGAACCGCTTCACCAGCTGGTTGAAGGTGTAGTGCCGCGCCCCATGCGCGTCACTGATAGTAATGGTGAAGTGGTTCTTCATGAAGGCTTACAGGGCGGCCACCACCGCATCGCCCATGGCGGAGCAGCTCACCTTCTCGGTGCCTTCCGTCCAGATGTCGGCGGTACGCAGGCCCTGATCCAGCACCTTGCTGACCGCCTGCTCGATGCGATCCGCCAGTTCCGGCGCGCCCAGCGAATAGCGCAGCATCATGGCGGCGGAGAGAATGGTGGCCAGCGGGTTGGCGATGTCCTGACCGGCGATATCCGGCGCAGAGCCGTGGGACGGCTCGTACATGCCCTTGTTCTCACTGTTGAGCGAAGCCGACGGCAGCATGCCGATGGAGCCGGTCAGCATGGAAGCCTCGTCGGAAAGAATGTCGCCGAACATGTTGCCGGTGAGCATCACGTCGAACTGCTTGGGCCAGCGCACCAGCTGCATGGCCGCATTGTCCACCAGCATGTGCTCCAGCTCCACGTCGGGATACTCCTTCGCCACCTCGGTGACCACCTCCTTCCACAGCTCGGTCACCTCCAGCACATTGGACTTGTCGATGGAGGTCACCTTGCGGTTGCGCTTCTGCGCCGCCTGGAAGGCCACATGGGCGATGCGGCGGATCTCCGATTCGGAATAGACGTAGGTGTTGAAACCCTCGCGCTCGCCGTTATCCAGCGTGCGGATGCCGCGCGGCTGTCCGAAGTAAATGCCGCCGGTCAGCTCGCGCACGATGAGGATGTCCAGCCCGCTGACCACCTCCGGCTTGAGGCTGGAAGCATGGGCCAGCTGCGGATAGAGCATGGCCGGACGCAGGTTGGCGAACAGCTCCAGCCCGGAACGCAGCCCCAGCAGCCCCTTCTCCGGGCGCTTGTCCCGTGGCAGGCTGTCATACTGTGGCCCGCCCACGGCCCCCAGCAGAATGGCGTCTGCCTCCCTTGCAGCCGTCATGGTGTCTTCCGGCAGCGGCGAGCCGGTCTCATCATAGGCGGCGCCGCCCACCAGCCCTTCCTGCATCTCGATGTCCAGCGCCCCTTCTTCCTTCAGACGGTCGAGCACCTTGACCGCCTGGGCGGTAATTTCCGGGCCGATGCCGTCGCCGGGCAGAATCAGAACCTTCTTGCTCATTCCTTCATCCTCAGATCTGGTTGTACTTTTCCGCAATCTCGCGCAGGTGCAGGAACAGCCACGGGGCTTCCTGCTTGCGCCGTTCCTCATAGGCGCGGATCTCATCGGCATGCTGCAGCGTCAGCCCGATGTCGTCCAGCCCTTCCAGCAGGCAGTGGCGGCGGAAGGGATCCACTTCAAAGTGGATCACCTCACCGTCGGGTTTGGTGATGGTCTGCGCCTCCAGATCCACGGTGAGCATGTAGCCTTCCTGCGCCTCCACCTCCCTGAACAGCTGATCCACCGTCTCTTCCGGCAGCACGATGGGCAGAATGCCGTTCTTGAAGCAGTTGTTGAAGAAGATTTCGGCAAAGCTGGGGGCAATGATCACATCAAAGCCATAGTCCTTCAGCGCCCAGGGGGCATGCTCCCGGCTGGAGCCGCAACCGAAGTTCTCCCGCGCCAGCAGGATCTTCGCACCCTGATAGCGGGGCTGATTGAGCACGAAATCCGGGTTGAGCGGCCGGTTACTGCAGTCCTGCCCCGGCTCGCCCACATCCAGATAGCGCCACTCGTCAAACAGGTTGGGGCCGAAGCCGGTGCGCCGGATCGACTTGAGAAACTGCTTGGGGATGATGGCATCCGTATCCACATTTGCCCGATCCAGCGGGGCCACAATGGCGGTCAGACGTCCGAACTTTTCCATGACCGGGCCTCCTTACAGAAATTCACGCACATCGACGAAATGGCCGGCGATGGCCGCCGCGGCCGCCATCTGCGGGCTGACCAGGTGGGTGCGCCCGCCAGCGCCCTGTCTGCCTTCGAAATTGCGGTTGGAAGTGGAGGCACAGTGCTTCTTCGGCGGCAGACGGTCGGCGTTCATGGCCAGACACATGGAGCAGCCCGGGTTGCGCCACTCGAAGCCGGCCTCCTTGAAGATGACATCCAGCCCTTCCTCTTCCGCCTGTTTCTTGACCAGACCGGAGCCGGGCACCACCAGTGCCTGCTCCACGCGGTCGGACACCTTGTGCCCCTTGACCACCTCGGCGGCGGCGCGCAGATCCTCGATGCGGGAATTGGTGCAGGAGCCGATGAAGACATAATCCACGGGAATGTCGGTCGCCTTCATGCCCGCTTCCAGCCCCATGTATTCCAGCGCACGACGCATGCCATTGGCCTTGACCGGATCACTTTCGTAATCGGGGTTGGGCACGGTGCCGTCGATGTCGATGACCATCTCCGGCGAGGTACCCCAGCTCACCTGCGGCTTGATCTGCGCGCCGTCGAACTCGATGACCACGTCAAACTCCGCATCCGGGTCGGAATGGAGCGTCTTCCAGTGCTCCACCGCCCTGTCCCACAGCTCGCCGGTGGGCGCGAAGGGACGCCCCTTCACATATTCGATGGTCTTCTCGTCCACCGCCACCATGCCGGCACGCGCGCCTGCCTCGATGGCCATGTTGCACACGGTCATGCGCCCTTCGATGGACATATCGCGGAACACCTGCCCGCCAAACTCGATGGCATAGCCGGTGCCACCGGCGGTGCCGATCTCGCGGATGATGTAGAGGATCACGTCCTTCGGCCCCACACCCGGCTGCAGCTGCCCGTCCACCTTGATGAGCATGTTCTTCATCTTCTTCTGGATCAGGCACTGGGTAGCCAGCACATGCTCCACCTCGGAGGTGCCGATGCCGTGGGCCAGACAGCCCAGCGCGCCATGGGTAGAGGTGTGGGAGTCACCGCACACCACGGTCATACCCGGCAGGGTCGCCCCTTCCTCCGGCCCCACCACATGCACGATGCCCTGACGGAGATCGCCCATGGGGAACTCCAGAATGCCGAATTCCCTGGCGTTCTTGTCCAGCGTGAGCACCTGAATGCGGGAAATGGGGTCTTCGATGGTCTCCGGCCCGCCTTTGAGTTCCGTGGTGGGCACATTGTGATCCGGTGTCGCCAGATTGGCGTCCACCCGCCACGGCTTGCGGCCGGCCAGTCGCAGACCTTCGAAGGCCTGCGGGGAGGTCACTTCATGCAGCAGATGCCGGTCGATATAGATGAGCGCGGTGCCGTCTTCCTCCTGACGCACCACATGTTCGTCCCAGAGCTTGTCGTAAAGGGTCTTTCCTGCCATGGCCTGTCGCTCTTAACGGATGTTTAATCGGGAAATTATAGCAGTAAAATGTGGCTTTCCCTTTCCGGAGCCCGCGCCGATGGCCTACCGCATCAAGGAAGTGTTCTACTCGCTGCAGGGCGAGGGATTTCACAGCGGCCGCCCGGCCATTTTCTGCCGCTTCAGCCACTGCAACCTGTGGACGGGGCTGGAAAAGGACCGTGCCCGCGCCATCTGCCGCTTCTGCGATACGGATTTTGTCGGCACCGACGGACAGAACGGCGGCGTGTTCGACAGCGCCGAAGCCCTGACCCGACACCTGCTCACCTTCTGGCCCGACCCGGACGTATTCCCTTTCGTGGTGCTCACAGGCGGCGAACCGCTGCTGCAGGTGGACGCGGCACTGATCGACGCCCTCCACGCCGCCAGCTTTGAAATCGCCGTAGAAACCAACGGCACGCTGGAAGCTCCGGCAGGCATCGACTGGCTCTGCGTCAGCCCCAAGGCCGGTGCACCGCTGAAGCAGACTCATGGCAATGAGCTCAAGCTGGTCTATCCTCAGCCCGACCTGCCCCCTGAAAAGGTCGCCCACCTGTCATTCGACCATTTCTATCTGCAGCCCATGGACGGACCGAATGCCGCGGCCAACACCCGTGCGGCGCTTGCCTGGTGCCTGCGGCACCCTCAGTGGAAACTGAGCCTGCAGCTGCACAAGATTCTAGACATTGACTGAAACGAAAAAGCCCCGCAAGGAGGAGGGGGAACCTTGCGGGGCCGGGAGGTGTATGGCGCGCTCGGGAGGACTCGAACCTCCAACCGCCTGGTTCGTAGCCAGGTACTCTATCCAGTTGAGCTACGAGCGCTGAATTCGATAGGCGCGGATTGTAGTGTCGCCGTTTGGCACTGTCAAGGCCGAAGCCGTGAAAATGGCGGTGAAGGAGGGATTCGAACCCTCGATGGGCCTGTTAAGCCCATACTCCCTTAGCAGGGGAGCGCCTTCAGCCTCTCGGCCACTTCACCGTCATGTGCGGGGCGTATCTTACTGACCCGCTCGTCATTTGTAAAGGCGCCTCAGAGGTCGTCATGCTCCTGCCCACGCCAGAAGAGGACACGGTCGCGCCCCGCCTCCTTGGCCTCGTAGAGCGCCTCGTCGGCACGGCGCAGCAAAGTCTGCGCGTCCCGCCCGTCCCGTGGGGCGCAGGCCACGCCGATGGAGGCGGAAACCGTCACCGTTTCCCCTCCCAGCTGCACCGGTTGCCGAACGGCTTGCAGCATCTTCTCCGCCACGGCCCGGGCAGCCTCACAGGGGGCGTCCGCCTCAAGCAGCACGACAAACTCGTCACCCCCCCAGCGGGCCAGCGTGTCGCTCTCCCGCAGTACGGCGCGCACACGGCGGGCAATGGTTTCCAGCAGGCGGTCGCCCATGGCATGCCCCAGGGTGTCATTGACCCGCTTGAAGCCATCCAGATCGACAAACAGCAGCGCCAGTCCGCCCTCCTCCCGGTTCATGCGGGCCAGCGCCATGTCAATGCGGTCTTCCAGCAACACCCGGTTGGGCAGCCCGGTCAGCGCGTCGTGCAACGCCATATGCTCGATGCGCTGCTGCTGCAGGTGCATCTCATGCACATCCCGCAGAATGCCGGTGATGCGTGGTCCGTTGTCATCTTCCTCCACCACGAAACGCCCCTCATGCCAGCGCCCTTCGTGATCATCCGGATGGGTGAACAGGCGAAGACGCAGGGCAAAGGCCCCCGCTCTGCCCCGGTCAGCGCGTCAGAGAAGGCTTTACGATCCTGCGGATGGATCAGATCAATGAAGTTGGGGGTCCTGCGGACCTGCAACAGCCCATGCAGCACTTCGTTGCCGTCCAGCACCTTCCCTTCAGGGGTCATTTCCACCACTGGCTCGCCCAGCGCGTCCAGAAGATGACGGTATTTGATCAGGGCCTGACGGTGTGAGGCCATGTGACGGCACAGCCGGTTGAACGCCTCCAGCGCCTGACAGAACTCGTCACGATCATCACCCTCGC
>JALVTA010000227.1 GCA_027036095.1 Thiotrichales bacterium
GCCTCCCTGCTGGAGAGCTTTCTGGTGCTGCCGGGGCACCTGCGCCATGCGCTGGCACGGGTCGAACGGGGGCGTGAATCCCCGCTGCGCCAGCGGCTGGAGGCGGCCATCGACCACTTCCGCTTCGTGTGGTTCCGGGCCGTGGTGCGCTGGGCGCTGGCCCATCGGGCGGTGGTGCTGGCCAGCACGCTGGGGCTGATGATCCTCGCCGTCGGTCTGCTGGCAGGCGGGCGGGTGCCCTTCACTTTCTTCCCTTCGCCGGAGTCCAACAAACTGTACGCCTACATCCAGTTCGTGCCGGGCACGCCGCCGGACGAGGTGGCCCGTTTTGCCCGGCGTGTGGAGCAGGCCGCCCGCGACACCGCCGAACGGCTGGAGCCGGGCATGCTCAAGGTGGCGCTGGTGCGGCTCAACCGCACCCGGGCGGCCACCGGCCCCAACTACGCCACCGTGACGCTGGAGTTTGTCGATTCCGACCGGCGCAGCACCCGCAACAGTACGTTCATTACCGAATGGCGTCAGGCCATCGGTGCCGAGCCGCCCGGGCTGGATACGCTGATGATCTCCGAGCCGAAGATGGGGCCCTCGGGCGGGGATTTCGAAGTGCAGATGTATGGGGCGCCGCTGGAGAAGCTCAAGGCGGCTTCGCTGGCGCTGCAGCAGGCGCTGGCGCAGCGGCCCGGCGTGCACGCCATCGAGGATGACCTGCCCTACGGCAAGGTGCAGTGGGTGCTGCACCTGACCCCGGCGGCCCGTGCGCTGGGAGTGACGGCGGACGATCTGGCGCAGCAGGTCTCGGCGGCCTTTGCCAGCCGCATCGTGCAGATTTTCACCCGCGGCGAGGATGAGGTGGAGCTGCGGGTGCAGCTGCCCGAGGCGCAGCGTCAGAAACTGACCAGCTGGCTGAGCATGGAAATCCGCACGCCGCAGGGCTGGGCGCCGCTTGAACAGCTGGCCACGGTGGAGACCCGGCAGGGCTTCGAGGTGCTGCGTCATCTGGACGGGCGGCTGGGGGTGACCGTGCGCGCCGAGGTGGATCACACCCGCGCCAACGCCAACCGCATTCTGGCCGACATGCGCGAGACGGTCTTCCCCGAGCTGGCGCGTGAGTTCGGCGTGAAATTCAGCACGGAAGGTCGGGCGAAGCAGCAGGCGGAGACGCTTGCCGACATGAAGATCGGCCTGTGGGTGGGGCTGGCGCTCATCTGGATCATCCTCGCCTGGGTGCTGGGCAGCTATGGCTGGCCGCTGCTGGTGATGACGGCCATCCCCTTCGGGCTGATCGGCGCCATCTTCGGCCACTGGGTCATGGGTATCGACTTGACCATCCTCTCCCTGTTCGGCTTCTTCGGCCTGGCCGGCATCGTGGTCAACGACTCGATCATCCTGGTCACCTTCTACAAGCAGCTGCGCGAGCAGGGCATGGCCGTGCAGCAGGCGCTGGAGGAAGCCTCCGTGCGTCGGGTGCGCGCGGTGCTGCTCACCTCGCTGACCACCATCGCCGGGCTTTTGCCGCTGCTGTTCGAGAAATCCCTGCAGGCGCAGTTTCTCATTCCCATGGCCACCTCCATCGCCTTCGGACTGATGGCCTCCACCCTGCTGATCCTGCTGGTGGTGCCGGTGCTGCTCAGCCTCTACGAGCAGATGATGGGTGCTCTTGGGAAAACCGACATAGCTGATACACGCCAACAGTAGGCCAGCGATGCCCCACACCCTTTTCCAGAATAAACAGGCTGTCCGGGCGCAGGTTGTTTATTTCGTGTTTTATCTGTAGAACTAACGGCAGAGGGAAAACTCGATCGTGATCGCCATAAATAAAGCAGAGGCGTGTGTTTTGGGAGATCTCTGGTAGAGCCTGAACAGGGTTCAGGGACCTTTTGAGAGGAGTGATGTGGTGATATCGGGTCCAGGCATCCGTGCTTACATTGCCGGCCACACTGATGACTCGATCAACATCGGCCCGTTTGGCTGCCATGAGCAATACCAAGCCCCCTCCTCCGGAAAAGCCAATCAGGTCGATACGCTGAGCCCCTGTTTTGTTTTTCAGTTGATCAACGGCATCGTTAAGAGATTTCACTACCTCTGGAGCAAAGCGTGCATAGGTCCAGTAACGGTAATGGCACGCTTTTGACGCTATATATTGGCAGGGCCTTGCCAGGTATGCGACATTGTCTGATGGGTCTTGAGTTGCCAGGCGCAGTGCAACAGGATCGTTAGGTGTAGGGTCGGGGGAAACCGTTCGTGAATTCAGCCATGCGCGGCCGTCGCCTTCAACATAGACATGCAGCGAATGGCCCTGTGCGTGGGGTTTCAGTTTCGCATAGAGGGTGAAAGGAGGGACTTTCAGACTGAGTGCAGGCCATAGAGTGGCAAGGCTGGGAGTTGAGGTTGTGCGAATCTTGGAATGAAAACACCCTGGCAAAGCCAGGGTGATGACAAGCGCAAGCAAGAGTTTTTTCATGCCTCAGAATGTCCAGTCCAGGCGAGCACCGACTGTCTGATCCAAGTTGTCACTGCTGTCTCGATAGCTCACATCATAGCTGAATTTGTAAGTCAGTCCGTCTTTGAGTTGACCTACAAACTGCGCACCAGCCTGATACACGGTCTTGCCGGGTGTTCTACCTGAAACTGTAAAGGCCGGCCCTCCCCCTACGAAAGAAGAGGTAACCGTATTGTCTTCTGCTGAAAAGTCATGGCCAACTTGCAGATTGGCCAACAGCTGATTTCCACTTGCCAAAGTGTATTGGAGGTCAGCTCCAATGGCACCAATGGACTGTCTGCTGTGCTGGCTGCGTACATTCAGGTTAAGGCTGCCCGCACCGGTTTCGGTATAGCTGTCCTGCCATACGGCGCTGTATTGGAAGCTGACTTTTGGTGCTACGGTAAGATCGTCACTGATCTCCAGTTGATGGGCTGCGGTCAAGCCAGCCGTTATGCCCAGTGCATTATATTTACTTTGCGCGATGGCCCCGGGTACGGGGATTGTACGCTGCCCCTTGTTGTCGAGCTTGTAGCCTCCCAGTTGCCAGGAGATGTTCAGCTCAGCTTCCCGTATGGGGAAGGTGCCATAGGCGGTCAGGCCATATCCAAATACCTGCTGGTGATTCAGGTAATCGCCGCTGTCCAAGTTGGTCGTGAACCAGTTAATGGCCACACCGGCCAGGCTTTGCTTCATGGGCTTTTCAAAGCCAAGAATCATCCCGTCGGTGGTGCCGTTGTACCCGCTCAGCAACCCTTTGCTGCCTTGTGTAGACCAGGTGCGGTAACGCCTTGCCCAGACTGTAAAGGGTTTCTCGGGCATCAGGTCACCGGAAGACATACCAGCTGCTGTTCTGCCAGCAATGATTTTGCCTGCGGCCTGCATGGTATTCAATGTGGCGTATGCAGTATCGCTGTTGAAGCCAGGCAGCAGTTGTGCTGCATCCTTGGCCAGCAGTTGCTTGTCCTGGATTTGGCCCAAGGCTGTAAAAGCCTTCTGCATGTCTGCTGGCAAACCAGGGGAAGCCAGCAGCTTATCCAGCGTGATTCCCCCCGGAACCAGGCCATCTGCTCCTTCTTCCTTGAACGTGTCGGAAAGCCGTATGCCTTGAATGATATTCAGGTTCAGTGACTGTCCCGTATTTTCCACACGGAAGTCAAACAGGGCGCTGTTGTCGCTCACATTGGCAAATTGTCCGGTTATGGAGTGCCCCGAATCGGTGGTAATCACACCTTCAAGCTTTCCTCCAACCGAGAGTTTGTCTTCCTGGGTGACATCTATGCTCAGCTTGCCGTCCAGGCTTACATCACCCTCCTTTACCTGAATTCGCCCATGGGTCTGGGCATCGGTTACGCGTACGGTAAGCTCCCCATCACTGGCGAGAACAAGGTTGCCTGCAATATGGGCACTTTCGGTCGCATCCTCAGTGACAATGAGTTTGCCGTGGTTGACAAACTTGCCTGTGATCAGCTGATTCTGGCCAAGATCGGAAACCGTGACAGTGCCGTAATTGTTCGCATTATTCCAATCAATGTAAGCCTGCGGAGTCAGGATGAACTGATCACCTGGCTTAAGAGTGTATTGAGCGCCATTTTCTATAGTGACAGTAGCCCCAGGTGCTACTACAGCGCCTTCAAATCTAGACTTGCTTCCCTGAATGAGGATTTCAGTGCTGGGAAGGGTGCTGTTGGCACCATGCGGTCTGATAAAAAGCGCTGCATCCCTACCTTGTATGACACCGCTATTTAGAATTTTATCGATTCCATAGGCATTGATTCCCGCATCGCCGCCGATAATGGCCCCGGAATTGATCAATGAGACAATTGAGCCGTATGCATTAATGCCATCATTATCTGCAGTGATGGAGCCTTCATTTGTTATGAGGTTGGCACCATTGAGCTCCAAGCCGTTATCTCCAGCCGTAATTGAACCCGAGTTGCTTATGGAGTCAACTTGGTTTTCGGTATCAAAGCCATCAAACAGGGTTGCTACAATTGTTCCTTTATTTATAAACCTTGAAACACTGTCCACATCTATGCCATCGTTATCAGCTGTGATAGATCCTTCATTGTATATGGTGGTAGCACTGCTTGCATGTATGGCATCGTCCTCTTTGGAGGAAATGCTGCCATAGTTGTATATTTCTCCCAGGGTCCCGGATCCAATAGCGTAATCCCAGTTCGAACTTATTTCACCATTATTGATGACTCTATTAATATTTCCCGTGGCCTGGATGGCAAGTTCATCTCCTGATATTTTGCCGTTATTGGTAATCTCACCAGTATTTTCTGTATAGATGGCGGTATCTACTGTAGATGTAATAGTGCCGCCATTGATAATCTGGTTTATGTTTTTTGCGTATATGGCATTGTTCAGTCCAGATATGGTGCCGCTATTATTTAGCGTATCGATGGTGGCATCAGCTGCGGCAACCCCTATAAAAGCCTCAAGAGATCCAGAGTTTTCCAGTAGAGTAATACTGCTGGCACTATCTTCAAGGTATATTGCCGCACTTTGGGATGAGGACGATCCAGCCCTTATGGTCCCAGAATTTTTTATGGCGGTGTTTGGTGAGCTTGAAAGATCTATGCCGACAGACAAAGTATTGCTAGAGGTGATATCGATAAGCCCTTCGTTGGAAAGTGAGGCATTCTCGGTGTTCAGTAGCCAGATGCCGATTGCTGATGAGACTGTGTTTGAATAGTTAACTTGAATTTCACCCTTATTGGTAAGGGTGGAGAGGTTTCCTGGTTGCGGCGGTGTATTGTTGGCGCCATCATGGTTAACAACCACTGCAATAGGCGTGCTGGTATTCATGATGGCTTTTACGCCTTGATTTATTGTCAGCGTGGTGTCGCCATTTTCAACTTGACATTGAGCGCTGATGTCGCTGCTGATGACAATGTCACCACTTCCGGGGCAGCTGCCGGATGCGGCGTATGTGGTTGGGCATGTACAGACAGCCAAGATGGCGCTCATGATTGTACTGAAGCGGAATGTTACTCTTGCGTTGTTCATAATGCCTATCTTATGTTTCCAGCTTGTTCCATGTTCCCGGGATAATGTTCGGCGGGAATTCTATTCAAGCCGGGAATGCATGATGTGCAATTTTTTTCGCTATGTAAAAGGTGAGAGGGGCTCCTACGCAGCCTTTCTGCCGTGATTATGCATCTTTATTATTCATAAAATTTGTTCATATAAATGTTTTATAGCGTGAGTTATGGGAGCTTATAGACCTCGTCTTACACTTTCAGGTGAGTTGATCTCCTTGCTGGGCAAGGTCGAAAATGCTCTGGGGTCCGGCGGCACGGCCTTGCCGCCGCTGGGCTTTCAGGAGGTCGGGCGCGGGTTACGGCATCAGGGTGTTTTCAAAGTCTATGCCCTGTTTGATCGCTGGCAGCCCTTGAGTGAGCGTGACTTCCTGCAGGCGCATGCGGTGATGATGCTTGATGGTGGTGGTGCGGGGCATTATCGAGGAGAGGAGGTGGTGGTGCGGAATGGAGGGAGGGAGAGCATGCTGGTCGTCCCTGCTTTCAGAGTTCCGTGGCTCATGCGGCAAGTGTTTGAGTGGTTGCGTTCAACCAGTCTGCACCCTTTGCTGGCGGCACTGCTTTTTCATTATGAGGTGGCCATGATTCATCCGTTCAGTGATGGTAATGGTCGGATGTGCCGCTTTTGGGTGGCTTTGTTGGGTGATCGCTGGATGCCGCACCCGCTGTGGCGGGAGCTGGAATGGAGGCTGAAGCTGGACAAACCGCGTTATTACTCCATATTAGAGGGGTGTGCATTGTCTGGTGAATCCACCCCGTTTCTGGTCTATGTGCTGACATGCCTTCTTGCTGCTTGTGAGGCTGGCCGGTCTTCCGGGCGCAGTGTGTGTGGCCTATCTGATTGAAATGTGAGGCAAAGCTGGCGGCCTGCCTTGCAGAATGTGTCCGCATGCGGGAAAATAACCCGCTAATGTCACGATAAAGCCGCTTGATCATTCCCGGCCCGAGTCGTCGGCGGAGCGGCGTCGAACCGAATTTTTTGAAAAAGAGGAAGCACGTTATGCCAACTCGCAGAGAACTGGCCAACGCGATCCGTGCCCTGAGCATGGACGCAGTCGAGAAAGCCAAGTCCGGTCACCCGGGTGCGCCCATGGGGATGGCGGACATCGCCGAGGTGCTGTGGAACAGCCACATGAAGCACAACCCCAACAACCCCAAGTGGGCCGACCGTGACCGCTTCGTGCTGTCCAACGGTCATGGTTCCATGCTGATCTATTCCCTGCTGCACCTGACCGGCTACGACGTCTCCATGGAAGACCTCAAGCAGTTCCGTCAGCTGCACTCCAAGACACCGGGTCACCCTGAATACGGCTACACGCCGGGCGTTGAAACCACCACCGGTCCGCTGGGTCAGGGCATCACCAACGCCGTGGGCTTCGCCATTGCCGAGCGCACGCTGGCGGCCACCTTCAACCGCCCCGGCCACGACATCGTCGATCACTACACCTATGTGTTCATGGGTGACGGCTGTCTGATGGAAGGCATCTCCCATGAGGCCTGCTCCCTGGCCGGTACGCTCGGTCTGGGCAAGCTGATCGCCTTCTGGGACGACAACAACATCTCCATCGACGGCCATGTGGACGACTGGTTCTCCGAGGATGTGCCCAAGCGCTTCGAGGCCTACGGCTGGCATGTGATCCGCGACGTGGACGGCCATGACGCCGAGGCCATCGACCGCGCCATCCGCGAGGCCAAGGCGGTCAATGACAAGCCGACTCTGATTCAGACCAAGACCACCATCGGTTTCGGTGCGCCCAACCTGTGCGGCACCCACGACTGCCACGGCGCGCCGCTGGGTGAGGAAGAGATCAAGCTGACCCGCGAGAACCTCAACTGGCCTTATGCGCCGTTCGAGATTCCGGAGGAAATCTATGCCGGCTGGGATGCCCGCGAGAAGGGTCAGAAGCTGGAAGACGAATGGCAGGCGAAGTTCGAGGCCTACCGCAAGGAATACCCCGAGCTGGCCGCCGAGTTCGAGCGCCGCATGAACATGGAGCTGCCGGCCCAGTTCGATCAGGTGATGATGGACTACGCCCGCGAGCTGCAGAAGGAAGGTCCCTCCGTGGCCTCCCGCAAGGCCTCCCAGATGGCCATCGAGAAGATGGGTCCGGTGGTACCGGAGCTGCTGGGCGGTTCCGCCGACCTGACCCCGTCCAACCTGACCGCATGGTCCGGTTCCAAGAAGATCACCCGCACCGTGCACGACGGCAACTACATCTCCTACGGCGTGCGCGAGTTCGGCATGGCCCACATCATGAACGGCATCGTGCTGCATGGCGGCTTCCGTCCCTATGGCGGCACCTTCCTGATGTTCATGGAGTACATGCGCAACGCCGTGCGCATGGCCGCCCTGATGAAGGTGCCTACCATTTTCGTCTACACCCACGATTCCATCGGCCTGGGCGAGGACGGCCCCACCCACCAGCCGGTCGAGCAGATCGCCACGTTGCGTGTCATCCCCAATATGGAGGAGTGGCGTCCGTGCGATGCGGTCGAGTCCGTCATCGCGTGGAAGGAGGCCATGGATCGCAAGGACGGCCCCACCTGTCTGATCTTCTCCCGTCAGGGTCTGCCGCATCAGCAGCGTGACGAGGCTCAGCTGGAGAACATCTCCAAGGGCGGTTACGTTCTGGTGGACACCGACGGCAAGCCGGATCTGATCATCATCGCCACCGGCTCTGAAGTGGGTCTGGCGGTGGATGCGGCCAAGGTGCTGGCTGACAAGGGCGTGAAGGCACGCGTGGTGTCCATGCCCTCCACCAGGCGTTTTGATGCACAGCCGCAGGCCTATCGCGACACCATACTGCCGGCGGATGTGCCGAAGATGGCCGTGGAAGCCGGTGTGTCCGACAGCTGGTACAAGTATGTGGGCCTGGACGGCGAGATCGTCGGCATGGACCGCTTCGGCGAATCCGCACCGGCGGGCGAGCTGTTCAAGGAGTTCGGCTTCACCGTGGACAACGTGGTGGCCCACGCCGAGAAACTGCTGGCCAAGCAGAAGTAATCCGGCCGGCGGCCTGAGGGCCGCCGCAACCCTCTTCAATTCAAAGTCCAAAGGAGACAGTGATGACTGTACGTGTTGGTATCAACGGTTTCGGCCGCATCGGCCGCATGGCGTTCCGCGCAATCGCTCAGGAGGCCGAGTTCGACAATCTGGAAGTGGTCGCCATCAACGACCTGCTGGACCCCGACTATCTGGCCTACATGCTCAAGTATGACTCCGTTCACGGCCGTTTCGACGGCACCGTGGAGGTGGATGGCGGCAACCTGGTGGTCAACGGCAAGACCATTCGCATCACCGCCGAGACGGATCCGGCCAACCTGAAGTGGGATGAAGTGGGCGTTGATCTGGTGCTGGAGTGCACCGGCTTCTTCCTGACCGAAGAGACCTGCCAGAAGCACATCGACGCCGGCGCCAAGAAGGTGGTTCAGTCCGCGCCCTCCAAGGACCACACCCCCATGTTCGTCTATGGCGTCAACCATGAGACCTATGCCGGCCAGAGCATCGTCTCCGCCGCGTCCTGCACCACCAACGGTCTGGCGCCGGTTGTGAAGGTGCTGAACGACAACTTCGGCATCAAGCGTGGCCTGATGTCCACCGTTCACGCCGCCACGGCCACTCAGAAGACCGTGGACGGCCCGTCCAAGAAGGACTGGCGCGGTGGCCGCGGCATTCTGGAGAACATCATTCCTTCTTCCACCGGCGCAGCCAAGGCCGTGGGCAAGGTGCTGCCGGCGCTCAACGGCAAGCTGACCGGCATGGCCTTCCGTGTGCCCACTTCCGACGTGTCCGTGGTGGACCTGACCGTGGAACTGGAGAAGGAAACCTCCTACGACGACATCTGTGCCGCCATGAAGGCCGCCTCCGAAGGCGAGCTGAAGGGTGTGCTGGGCTACACTGACGAGCCGCTGGTCTCCACCGACTTCCGCGGTGACTCCCGTCCGTCCATCTTCGACGCCAAGGCGGGCATCCAGCTGGATCCCACCTTCGTCAAGATCGTGGCCTGGTATGACAACGAGTACGGCTACACCTGCAACATGCTGCGTGTCGCCAAGCACGTTGCCGCCAACTGATCACGGCTGATCGCGGGGCGCTCCGGCGCCCCATTGCCGACTGGGCGTCACCCCGGCGCCCAATCGGGAATGCATCGAATCCAACGAAACCAAAGGAGCCGCACTATGGCAATCATCAAGATGGCTGATCTGGCCAAGGAAGGCAAGCTGTCCGGCAAGCGCGTGCTGATCCGTGAAGATCTCAACGTGCCCATCAAGGACGGCAAGGTGACCTCCGACAAGCGCATCGTCGCTTCCCTGCCTACCATCAAGATGGCGCTGGACGCCGGCGCGAAGGTGATGCTGATGTCTCACCTGGGGCGTCCCACCGAGGGCGAGTATGACGAGCAGTTCTCTCTGGCGCCGGTGGCTGCCGACCTGTCCGAGAAGCTGGGCCGCGAAGTGCGACTGGTCAAGGACTATCTGGATGGCGTGGACGTAGCCGAAGGAGAGGTGGTGCTGCTGGAGAACGTGCGCTTCAACAAGGGCGAGAAGAAGAACGACGACGCGCTGGCAAAGAAGTATGCCGCCCTGTGCGACGTCTTCGTGATGGATGCCTTCGGCACTGCGCACCGCGCGCAGGCCTCCACCTATGGTGTAGGCGTCTATGCGCCCATCGCCGCCGCCGGCCCGCTGCTGGCCGCCGAGCTGGAGGCACTGGGCAAGGCGCTGGAAAATCCGGATCGTCCCATGGTGGCCATCGTCGGCGGTTCCAAGGTATCCACCAAACTGACTGTGCTGGAATCTCTGGCCGAGAAGGTGGATCAGCTGGTCGTCGGTGGCGGTATCGCCAACACCTTCATCGCCGCAGCCGGCTACAACGTGGGCAAGTCCCTGTATGAACTGGATCTGATCCCCACCGCCAAGCGACTGATGGAGACCATGGCGGCCCGCGGCGCCGGCGTGCCCATCGCCAAGGATGTGGTCGTGGGCAAGGAGTTCTCCGAGACGGCCGAGGCGACCCTGAAGAAGGTGGACGAGGTGGCCGACGACGACATGATCTTCGACATCGGGCCCGAATCTGCCGCCGAGCTGGCCGAGATCATCAAGAAAGCGGGCACCGTGGTGTGGAACGGTCCGGTGGGCGTGTTCGAATTCGATCAGTTCGGCAAGGGTACCGAGACCATCGCCAAGGCGATCGCCGAGTCCAGCGCCTTCTCCATCGCGGGAGGCGGCGACACGCTGGCGGCCATCGACAAGTATGGCGTGGAATCCGGCGTATCCTACATCTCCACCGGTGGCGGCGCCTTCCTGGAGTTCCTGGAAGGCAAGAAGCTGCCCGCCGTGGAAATGCTGGAGAAGAAAGCGGCCGAACTGGGCGCCTGATTGGACACAGCATGCAGCCCGCGCCTCCGGCGCGGGTTTCATTTTCACGTCACATGCATCTGTCAGAATGCTGCCGCAGCCTGATCACTGCGAGAGTATTCTGCAACGATAGCCAAACATAAAGGAAAGCGTCATTCATGAGCGATACACGTCCCGTATTGCGTAGAACAAAAATCGTGGCCACCCTAGGGCCGGCCACCGACAAGCCCGGCGAGCTGGAGCGCCTCATCCGCGCCGGTGTGGATGTGGTGCGTATCAACATGTCCCATGGCGATGCCCGGGACCACATCGACCGGGCGGCCCGCGTGCGCGAAATTGCCGAACAGGTGGATCGTCAGGTGGGCATTCTGGTGGACCTGCAGGGGCCCAAGATCCGCATTGCCCGCTTCAAGGAAGGCGTCATCGAACTGGTGGAAGGCGCCAAGTTCGCACTCGATGCCAGCTGGGATCCCAACGAGGGGGACGAGCATATCGTCGGCCTCACCTATGAAGAGCTGCCCAACGACGTGGAGCCGGGCGACGAACTGCTGCTGGATGACGGGCGCGTGGTGCTGCGGGTCGATTCGGTCGAGGGCACCCGGGTCAACACCACTGTGATCGTGGGCGGCAAGCTGTCCAACAACAAGGGAATCAATCTGCGTGGCGGCGGTCTGTCTGCCTCTGCCATCACCGAGAAGGACAAGGAAGACATCAAGACGGCGGCGAAGATCGGCGCCGACTATCTGGCGCTCTCCTTCCCGCGCAGTGCCGAGGATGTGGAGGAGTGTCGCCGGCTGGCGCAGGAAGCCGGGCTGAACGCCGGCATCGTTGCCAAGATCGAGCGTGCAGAGGCCGTGGCCGACGACTACACGCTGGATTCCATCATTCTGGCCTCCGATGTGGTCATGATCGCCCGCGGTGATCTGGGTGTGGAGATTGGCGATGCACAGCTGCCGGCCATCCAGAAGAAGATCATCAAGCGCGCGCGTCAGCTCAATCGGGTCTCCATTACGGCGACCCAGATGATGGAGTCCATGATCGAGAACCCCATTCCCACCCGGGCGGAGGTGTTCGACGTGGCCAATGCCGTCATGGACGGCACTGATGCGGTCATGCTCTCCGGCGAGACGGCCACCGGGCGCTTTCCCGCGCTGGTGGTGGAGTCCATGGGACGCATCTGCCGCGAGGCGGAGAAGGCGCGCGTCACCCGCGAGTCCACGCACCGCATCGACGAGACCTTTGCCGCCGTAGACGAGACCATCGCCATGTCGGCCATGTATGCGGCCAATCATTTCCCGGGCGTGCGCGCCATCGCCGCACTGACCGAATCGGGCAATACGGCACTGCTGATGAGCCGCATCAGCTCCGGCATTCCCATCTACGCCATGACCCCGCATCTGGAGACCCGCCGCAAGGTCACCATCTACCGGGGCGTGTATCCGTCCACCTTCAACTACGACGGCCTCTCGGACGAGGAGCTGCAGCAGGCCGTGCTGGAGACCCTCAAGGGCTATGGCGTGGTGGAAAGCGGCGATCTTGTGGTGCTGACCCGCGGGGCGGCCCGGGGCGTGATGGGCGGCACAAACCGCATGGAAATCGTCAAGGTGCCCTGATAAGATAGCCCGATACCAATTGATAACCGTTTTTGTTTAGCGACCTCAAAGGAGTAGCCAACCATGCCAATGATCACATTGCGCGAGCTGATGGATTACGCTGCCGAGCACGACTTCGGCATGCCGGCGTTCAACGTCAACAACATGGAGCAGGTCAAGGCCATCATGGAAGCGGCCAAGGAGACCAACTCTCCGGTCATCCTGCAGGGTTCCGCAGGTGCCCGCAAGTATGCCGGCGAGCCCTTCCTGCGTCATCTGGTGGCTGCCGCCGTCGAAATGTATCCGGACATCCCGGTGGTCATGCACCAGGACCACGGTTCAGATCCGGGCGTGTGCCTGCGCGCCATTCAGTCCGGCTTCACCTCCGTCATGATGGACGGCTCCCTGATGCCCGACATGAAGACGCCCTCCACCTACGAGTACAACGTGGAAGTCACCCGCAAGGTCGTGGAAATGGCGCACTCCGGCGGTGTATCTGTGGAAGGTGAGCTGGGCTGCCTCGGCTCTCTGGAAACCGGCAAGATGGGCGAGGAAGACGGCCATGGCGCCGAAGGTGTGCTGGATCACTCCCAGCTGCTGACCGATCCCGACGAGGCGGCGGAATTCGTCAAGGCCACTAACGTGGATGCGCTGGCGGTTGCGGTGGGCACTTCCCACGGCGCCTACAAGTTCACCAAGAAGCCTTCCGGTGACGTGCTGCGCATTGACCGCATCAAGGAAATCCACGAGCGCATCCCGACCACCCACCTGGTCATGCACGGCTCCTCCTCCGTGCCGGAAGAGTGGCTGGAGATCATCAACAACTACGGTGGCGACATGGGTCAGACCTACGGCGTGCCGGTCGAGGCCATCGTGGAAGGCATCAAGTACGGCGTGCGCAAGGTGAACATTGACACCGACCTGCGCATGGCCTCCACCGGTGCCATCCGCAAGCACCTGGCCGAGAACCCCTCCAACTTCGACCCGCGCAAGTTCCTGAAGGCGGCCCAAGACGCCATGAAGGAGATCTGCAAGGCGCGCTTCGAGGCCTTCGGTGCGGCCGGTCACGCGGACAAGATCAAGCCGCTGGGTCTGGAAGTCATGTACCAGCGTTACGAATCCGGCGAGCTGGATCAGAAAGTCAACTGACCCGCATCGTCGCGGTTTTGCTCCACAAGCCCGGCTTCGTGCCGGGCTTTTCCGTTCCATGCAAGGGAGGTAGGCAATGAGCGATCAGAAAGCGCAGGAAGCGTTGTTCAGGCCGGAAATGACCCCGCAGGAGAAGAAGGCCACCTTCGCCATCGCCGGGGTGTTCGCTACGCGCATGCTCGGTCTGTTCATGATCTTTCCGGTATTCGCGCTGTTTGCCCACACCGCTTTTCCGGAAGCGACTGGCACCCAGATCGGACTGGCCATGGGCATCTATGGCCTGACGCAGGCGCTGCTGCAGATTCCCTTCGGACTGGCATCCGACCGATGGGGGCGCAAGCCGCTGATTGTCGGCGGCATGCTGGTGTTCGCCCTCGGATCGGTCATCTGCGCGGTGGCGCCCGATATCGAGACCATGATTCTCGGCCGCGCCGTGCAGGGCATGGGTGCAGTGGCGGCGGTGCTGACCGCGCTGGTGGCGGATCTGGTCCGCGAGCCGCTCCGGCTGCGTGCCATGTCCGTGGTGGGCATGACCATCGGCCTGTCGTTCACCCTGTCGCTGATACTGGGGCCGATTCTCTCCAATTGGTGGGGTGTGCGCGGCATTTTCTGGGTCATCGCCCTGCTGGCGCTGGTGGGCATTGTGCTGGTGCTGTTTGTGGTGCCCACGCCGAAGACGCACAAATTCCAGCGTGAAGCCGAGGTGGACGTGCGCCAGATTGGCCAGGTCCTGCGCCATCCGCAACTGTTGCGGCTGGACTTCGGCGTGTTCAGCCTGCACGCCATGCTGACGGCCATGTTCGTGGTGGTCCCGCTGCTGATCGCCCACGAGGCCGGGCTGGACAGCCAGCACCACTGGAAACTCTATCTGCCGGTGATGCTGCTCTCCTTCGTGCTGATGGTGCCGTTCATCATCCAGGCGGAAAGTCGCGGGCGCATGAAGCCGGTGTTCGTGGGTGCGGTGGCCACGCTGGTGCTGGTGCAGCTGGCCTTTGCCGGCATCACGCCCGGCTTCTGGTCGCTGTTTGCCCTGCTGCTGGTGTTCTTCACCGCCTTCAACCTGCTGGAAGCCACGCTGCCGTCACTGGTGGTGAAGCTCTCTCCGCCGGACAAGAAGGGCACGGCCAGCGGCGTCTATTCCACCAGCCAGTTCCTCGGCGCGGCGCTGGGGGGGGCGCTGGGCGGCTGGCTCTATCAGCACCATGGCATTGACGCGGTCTTTTACGGCGTGGCGGTGCTCGGTTTGCTGTGGCTGGGGGTGGCCGCTACAATGGAGAAACCGCAGCCGCTGAGCATCGCCTCCCTGCCGCTGAGCGAGGCGCTGATGCAGGTGGACGATGAGACGCTGAGCACCTTTCTGCTGCACCAGCCGGGCGTGGCCGATGTGGTCATCCGCAAGGATGAGCAGGCCGCCTATCTCAAGATCGACCGCAAGCAGACCGGGGAGCTGGTGCTGGAGCAGGCCCTGAACGAACACTTTGCAGACAAGGAACCCCATTCATGAGTCGAGGCATCAACAAGGTCATCCTCATTGGCACGCTCGGGCGCGATCCGGAAGTGCGCTACGCCCCTTCCACCGGAAATGCCATCGCCAATCTGAGCGTAGCCACCAGCGAGGTCTGGAATGACCGTCAGACCGGCGAGCGGCAGGAGCGCACAGAGTGGCACCGTGTGGTGATTTTTGGCAAGCTGGCAGAGATCGCCGGGCAGTATCTGCGCAAAGGCTCGCAGGTCTATCTGGAAGGGCGTCTGCAGACGCGCAAATGGACCGACCAGAACGGCATGGACCGCTACACCACCGAGGTGGTCATTGATCAGCGCGGCACCATGCAGATGCTCGACCGTCGCCCTCAGGGCGGGGACGCGCCTTTTGACCAGCAGTCCGGTCAGGGCGGCTGGCAGCAGCCGGGGCCGACCGGTGGCGCACAGCAGGCCGGCGGCTTCGGCGGCGGACAGGGTGCGCCGCAGCAGAACCCGTCTCAGCCGGGTGGTTATGGCGGCCCGGCGCCCCAGCCAGCCGGCGGAGCCGGAGCGCCGTCACCGGCAGAGATGCCCTTTGACGATGACGACGTGCCTTTCTAG
>JALVTA010000228.1 GCA_027036095.1 Thiotrichales bacterium
TGAAGCGCAAAGCCACCCATGAGCCGATTCCCAATGAAGCGGACAACGGCCTGCACAACCGCATCGGCTATGTGGCCATGGCGCGCACCTCCGACCCCCATTCGGCCACCAGCCAGTTCTTCATCAACGTGAACAACAACAGTTTTCTCGACTTTCGCGAAAAGACCCCGCGCGGCTGGGGCTACGCCGTCTTCGGCCGTGTCATCAAGGGGTTCCGGGTGGTCAACAAAATCCGCCAGGTGCCCACCGGCTGGAAGAACGGCATGAAGGATGTGCCACTTGAGCCGGTGATCATCAAACGAGCCCGTCAGATTCAGTAAGGAGCAGAACATGAGCACACCCAAGGTCATCTTCCACACCAGCAAGGGCGACATTGTCATCGCCCTCAATCCCGACAAGGCGCCCAAGACGGTGGAAAACTTCCTGCGCTACGCCCGGGAAAGCCACTATGACGGCACCATCTTCCACCGGGTCATCCCCGGCTTTGTCATCCAGGGGGGCGGCCACACGCCCGACATGGCTCAGAAGCCGACCCATGCGCCCATCGAGAATGAAGCGGACAACGGCCTCAAGAACAGAAAATACACCCTCTCCATGGCCCGCACCATGGACCCCCACTCCGCCACCAGCCAGTTTTTCATCAACCTGGCGGACAACGCCTTTCTCGACCATACCAGCAAGGACATCAACGGCTGGGGCTATGCGGTCTTCGGCGAGGTGATCGAGGGGCAGGACGTGGTGGATGCCATCGCCAGCGTGCCCACCGGCAGCCGTGCCGGCCATCAGGACGTGCCGCTGGAAGATGTCATCATCGAGTCCACCGAAGTGGTCGAAGAGGCCTGAACTGACGGGGCCTCCCCCATTTTTACCGGGTGCGGCACCAGTCGCCGCGCCACGCGCCGCAAAATCATGCCGAAAAAGCCTTTTTCCCTCATCGCGGGCGATATTCACCTGCAGACCGACCCGGACCACCCGGTCAACCGGGCGTTTCTCGCCTTTCTGGCCGGCCAGGCGCGGGAGGCGGATACCCTCTACCTCATCGGTGACCTGTTCGAACGCTGGGTGGGGGACGACATCGGGCTGGAGGAATACGCCTTCGCCATTGAGGCGCTGCGTGAGCTGACCGCCAGCGGCACCGAGGTGAAACTGCTCTACGGCAACCGCGACTTTCTCATGCGCGAAGCCTTCTGGGACGCCACCGGCGTGCAGCCGCTGCCGGAGGTGGTGCGCACCCGTCTCCATGGGCACGAGGTGATTCTGTGCCATGGCGACGAGCTGTGCACGCTGGATGTGGCCTATCAGAAGGTGCGCCGCAGGCTGCGCAGCCGCTTTGTCCAGTGGCTGTTTCTCAAGATGCCGGCGGAACGCCGCCGTGCCATCGGCCAGCGCCTGCGAGCCCGGTCACGGGAAGAAACCGCTCACAAGCCGGCCGAATGGATGGATGTGGACGAGACCACCGTGCTGGTCTGGTTTGACGCCTGGCCGGAGGCACGTCACCTGATCCATGGCCACACCCACCGCCCCGCTCATCACACTTACCCCAATGGCCGCCACCGCTGGGTGGTGGGCGACTGGAGCGAGTCAGGCGGACAGATCCTGCGCGTTGACACCGACGGCCTGCGGCTGGAGCCGGCAGCCGTCTGACGCTTCCGGCAGGCGTTCCTCTTTTACAGATATGAAAAAGCCCGCCAGATGGCGGGCTGAAAGTTGCTATGGCCTGTCAGCCGGTCACAGCACCAGCGGCAGGAAGAAACTGCCTCCCCGGCGGATAATGCGCATGGGATACTTGACACCCTTGCGCAGCTTGCCAATCAGCTTCTCCAGTTCCGCCGGCGAATGAATCGGACGGAAGGCGATGCTGACGATGATGTCACCCGGCTGCAAGCCCGCCTTGGCCGCCGGACCGCCAGTCACCTGCACCACCTTCACGCCATAGCGAAGATGCAGCGCCGCCTTTTCTTTCTCGCTCAGCGGCTCCACCACCGCGCCGAAGTCACTGGCTGCGGCTGGCTGTTCAGCAGAGGCTGCTGCTTCAGCCGTGCCGGACTTGGCCGCAATCTTCACTGTCAGCGTCTTGCGCTTGCCCTTGCGCAGCACCACTACCTTGACCTGCTTGCCCACAGGGGTCATGCCCACCAGCGGCGGCAGGTCGGAAGACTTCTCGATGCGCTGGCCGTCATATTCGATGATGATGTCACCCGGCTCGATGCCCGCCTTGGCCGCTGGGGAGTTCTTGCCCACTTCGGCCACCAGTGCACCATAGGGGCGCTTCATGCCGAAGGCGGCGGCCAGATCCGCATTCACCTCCTGAATGGTGACACCGAGGAAGCCGCGCTCTACCTTGCCTTTGGTCATCAGCTGGTTGGCCACGTTCATGGCCACCTCGATGGGAATGGAGAACGACAGCCCCATGTAGCCACCGGACTTGCTGAAGATCTGCGAGTTGATGCCCACCACCTCGCCGCGCATGTTGATCAGCGGACCGCCGGAGTTGCCCGGGTTGATGGGCACGTCCGTCTGAATGAACGGCACATAGTTCTCATCCGGCAGACTGCGTCCCTTGGCGCTGACGATACCGTGGGTGACGGTATAGTCCAGCCCGAAGGGCTGACCGATGGCCAGCACCCACTGACCCACCTTCAGCTGACGGGAGGAACCGATCTTCGCCGCCGGCAGGCCCTTGGCGTCAATCTTGAGCAGAGCCACGTCGGTGGCCTTGTCACGCCCCACCAGCTTCGCCTTGAACTCGCGCCGGTCGGACATGCGCACGATAATGTCATCCGCCCCGTCGATCACATGGTTGTTGGTCAGAATGTAGCCATCGGAACGGATGATGAAACCCGACCCCAGAGAATGCACTTCTTCCTGCCGGGGCGCCTGCTGCAGCTGACGCGGGTCAATGCCGAAGAAGAAACGCAAAATCTCCGGCGGCACCCCCTGAAACTGTGGCGGCAGCGTCTTCAGATGCTTGGTGGTACTGATGTTGACCACCCATTTTTCCGTCTGCTCAGCCAGCTGCGAGAAATCCGGCAGCTTGACCTGCACGGACGCAGGCTGCGCTGCCGGCGTGCTCTTCGGTTTTCCGAAATCGAAAAAGGCCTGGCTCTGGCTGCTCACCAGCAATGCGGCCGCCAGCGCCGCGCCCTTCAACCAATATCCAGCCATTGTCTGTCTCCTTGTGTAAGAATTCTTGTCATCACCGGCGGCTCGATCCGCGCGAACCGCCGCACTACGCCCCACCCGGCCAGCATACCGACAACTGCCCCTAGCAAGGCTGACCATTCCATTGAGAACACTGCCTTGCCCAGCAGACCGCCGATGAAAAACCCGAGCAGCGGCACGCCATAGGCCCACAGGCTCTGACGCAGCAGCGCACCTTCCGAAAGCGCCAGCACCACCCGGTCGCCCGGTCGAGCATGGAGTGTATTGAGCAATTTAATGGGGGCGGAAC
>JALVTA010000229.1:0-759 GCA_027036095.1 Thiotrichales bacterium
GTAGTAGGTTTCACGCTCTGCTGCATGGGCTACTGTCATCAACACAATAAGTACTACCACCAGCCTCATAGTAGGCCCCTCAATGTGGTTATAATAGCGCGTACCTTATCAAAAGCAACAAGCCCAAGACCACCAAGGGTAAAGAAAATCCCAATAAAAACCCCTTTACCAAGTCTGATGCGCGACTCCAAAAGGTCGGACTTCTCTTCGAGTGCCGCAATTCGACGGCGTGTTTCCTGTGTGATCTGCTCCAGTTGCTTCTTGTGATACTGTTCATTCTCTCTGAGCTCCTTTTCCAGATACTCTACCTGTTTGTGGAGTACTGCAAGGTCCACAGCTGATGATTCGCGCATGTCAATTTACCGTACCATTTCTTTTGACAACCAAGGAGGAAATGAGCTGCGTATCAGGGTCTCGCTTCACTACCAACTTCACTTCATCCTGCCCTGCCAGGTACAGCTCCAACTTCTGCAGCATGTCGATCACTGGCGACAGGTCCACATCTACTGCTACGTTAGGCGTCAGCTTGGCCGGCGACATTACCTCTGCCACAGACTGCGCAACCGCAGCAGCAATGTCCCGCACGGGCGCCTGCTGAGCTTCTGGCTCACGCTTCTTCTCTACAGCAGTTTTAGGTATCCGTCTCACTTCAGCAAACACCCGATAACTTGTTTCAGAACAGCAATCCTTTTCGCATCATAATCCAGCGCCTCCCTGGCCGGTACCGTTATCATGTGGACCTCGTCAGTCCCCTCTACC
>JALVTA010000229.1:769-3406 GCA_027036095.1 Thiotrichales bacterium
TCTACCTTTGCAGGAACTTCAACCATCACCCTGCGGAGATTTGCCGGCAGAGTGGGTTCAGCCTCAGCGAAAGGCTCGGCTTCGTACTTCGCTCTCGTCTGCGCAGCTTCTTCAGCTTTCGCCTTCTCCTTGCGCTTTGCTTCAGCAAGGGATTCCTCAGCAGATGTTCTGGCTGCCTCCTTCTCTCGTCTGGCTGCAGCTTTCTTTTCCTGCGCACGCTTCTTTGCCTCCTCTACCTTCTTCGACTCAGTGGTCTTCTTCATTGGAGCAGGCTCAGCCTTCTTAGCCACTGGCTTCGCCTTCTTCGCCGGCTGAGCTTCTGTCTTTGCCGGTTTCTCTATTTTGGTGGAGTATATATCGAAAGCCGAATCCGATTCAGTTGCGGTCGAATAACTTGCTACATCCTCGAGCAGTTTCTCGACGTTTGCGTAGAACTGATCCAGCTTCTTGTGCGTGATCTTGCCACTAGCACGGCGGCGGGCTGAGCCCATCTGCTCTGTGCCGACCCCCTCTGTGTCCACGTTCTCAGCAACATCCATGGCAGCGCCGGAACCAATAGTCTTGTAGACCTGCTCAGACGGCATCGGAGCGCGGCCGGCGATGATGTTGTCGATGGATGCACCGATCAATGGCTTGAACGTCTTGCGCATCATATCGCGGATGGGAACACCGCGCGCCTCGAATTGCGGGACCATCGCTATCAGCGCAGACACTACATCATCAGCCACTTTTGCCCGGGACTCGATAACACCACCCGAGTTCGGGAATGCTTCACGGAATGCCTTTGTCGGGCGGCGCGGGATGGCAGAGTCGATCTCTTTCGCACGCCCGAGGATCGACCGCAACGCGGTCTCTTCCTTCGATGCAGCAGGAGGTTCCGGCTGTGTGGGTGCCTGTGGTTCCGCAGCTTGCGCGGGCTCTGGCGCTACCTGGGGTTCCACCACATTGAGCTCTTCTGCAGGCACCGGCTTGTACCGTGTTACCCGGCCATTCTTGTACGTGGCAGCCTTCAGCTCCTGGCCGGTATTCTCGCGCATCGTTGACATCGTCGTGCGCTGCGCATCCGTGAGCTCTCCATGCCGGACGCCGATGGATCTGCCAGTAAGATCCGCAATGGCCCAGTTGCCGCGCTCTACAGCATCCTTCGGGGATTTGAATCCGAGATCCTTCGCCACCTTGTTCAGGGACTCGCCAGTAACCACGCGGCCATCCGGCGCGATCATCACGGTCTGCATGGCCTTGTAGTCCACATCCTCCGGGGCGTGATAAGTCGCACCAGTTGGCTCTGACTCCACTGGCCCAGGGGCTGGCTGGGCGGCCTCTGCCGCCTGCTGTGCTGCTACGGATTCGTTGTAGGCACGGATCTTCTCCTCCGGTGTCATGCCGCCAGTGTCCGCTGGCGGCGGCTCCGTAACAGGTGGGGGTGTTTGCTCTGGCGGAGTGTTGTCGGCTTGCGACGGCTCTACAGCGGATGGGGATACGAACCCAAGTGCGCCGCCGGTACCCATGCCAATGGCCATACCTTGCACGGTATTCTCTGCCATGTCCTGTGTGAGTGGGCGGCCGAGGCCGAGGTTTGTAGCCCCGGTCTCCACAGGACCGCTCTCGATACCTTCCTGCACCGCTTCGACACCGGCGCCCATGGCTGTCCCACGGACCCTGCCAACGTGAGTGACTTGCTCTGCCAGGCCGGTGGCGCCGCGCGGAGCGACTTTGGTAGCGATTGCGGCTTCGATGGGGCCAGCGACATAGCCCGTAATGCCGCCGCCTGCTGCCGCCAGCGGGGTAGCATACTTCGTCGCCTCGGCAATCAGGGCCTGCTTGATCTCGTCATAGGTCATGCCGGCATCAAGCGCGGCCATCACACCTGGGATCTGGTCCAGTTGCTCGGGCGTCATGCGCTCGATCTCGCCAGCGATATTTGCCTGCACTCCGCCGCCAACCAGCCCAGCATTTGTGCCGGCGGCGACGCCTGCTACAGTCTTCGCAGATGCACCGAGCTTCGATGCGATGCCGGCGGGGGTGATGGATAACGCAAGTGACGGCAGTGCTTGAGTGGTTCCGAGGGCCCATGCTGCAGGATCTTTCCATGCGGCCTCTTCTCCAGTGGAGAACCACTTTTTGGCCTGCGCACCGCGGGCTGCATCGGAATATCCACCGAGTTCAGTGTCGCCAATCTGGAACCCTTCTGCCCACTGCTGCTGAGCACGGCTGGACACCTGCCGGAGCCCGGTGCCTACGTCGCGCAGGGTGTCCAGCCCAGTGGCCTGGCCTGCATACTCGAGTGCGCCACCGATGCCCTCGGCTACAGCGGCAGAGCCTTGCATGTAGGCTGTGCCGACATCGCCCAGGGTGATCCCCTCATCTACCTGCTGGGGCGGAGCCTCCTGCTGATACTGGCTATCCCACTCCTCAATAGTGTTCGCCCACACGTCTTCGCCGGCGACAGGGGCGTCGTCGACAGATGCGAAGTTGTCGAAGGATCTGGTCCAGTCGATAGCCTTCTCGGCCATTATCGGACTCCTTGCTGCCTGGCCTGCTTGATGTAGTTGAGCAGATTATCGCGAAGCTGGACAGCAGGAGGCGAATCAAGACCTGCGAGCTGCGTCACGAGCACCTTCGCCCGCTGCCATGGGA
>JALVTA010000230.1 GCA_027036095.1 Thiotrichales bacterium
GCATGCAATGGCTGATCCAGCACCTTCACCCGTCCTGATGTGGGCGCCAGCAGGCCGCCGAGGATGGACAGCAGCGTTGTCTTGCCGCAGCCGGAGGGCCCGGCAATCAGGCAGACCTCGCCTTTGCGCATTTCGAAGGACACACCCCGCAACGCGGCCACGGCACTGTGTCCCGTGCCGTAGATTTTGGTCACCTCCTCACAGACGACCGCAGGCATAGCCGACACCCCGCCCTCTCCTGACTTCAACCCCTGTATGCCGAACAACCCATAATACAAAAAGAGGCCCCCTCAGCGGGTGATGCGCAGAAACACGTCCGGCAGCTTTTCCGGCAGCCGTTCAGGATGATCGATGATGGTGTAGTGGCTGCCGAAGATCTGCTTCACATAGGCATCCCCATTGGGGTCGATGTTGACGCAGTGGCTGAAGATGCCCTTCTCGTGCGCCTCCTGCACCGCCATGTGGGCATCATGAATCAGGTGCTCCGGATCGTGCACGTCGATGTCCGCCGGCTCGCCGTCGGTAAGCACCAGCAACAGCTTCTTCTCCGCCGGCTGGTGTCTCAGGTAGTGGGTCGCGTGGCGGATGGCCGCCCCCATGCGGGTGGACAGCCCCGCCTCCAGCGCCGACAGCCGCCCCTTGACCTCGTCTCCCCAGTGCTCGGTAAAGCCCTTGATATGGTGGTAGAGCACCCGGTGGCGCGTGTCGGAGTGGAAGCCGGCAATGGCGAAGCGGTCGCCCAGCAGCTCCACGGTGTAGCTCATGATGGCCAGCGCCTCCTCCTGCAGCGCCAGCAGGGTGCGTGACGTATTGCCGATGGTCTGGTTGAGAGATTCGGACAGATCCACCAGCAGCAGCACGGCCATGGAGCGATTGTCGGTGACCGTGTCATACAGAATGCGCGGGTCGGGGTTGAGGCCGGCGCGGATGTCGATCATGGCGCGCAGTGCGATGTCCAGATCCAGCTCCGAGCCCTCCTCCTGATAGCGCACCCGGCGTTTGTCCTGCGGCTTGACCATCTCCACCAGCCGCTTGAGCTTCTTGATCAGCGGCGCGTGGCGTTCCAGCATGGCATCGATCTTGGCCGGGCTGGCCTGCGGATGAATGCGCTCAAACAGCGTCACCCAGGCGGGACGGTAGTCGTGCAACCCGTAGTCCCATTCATCGTAATAGTGCGGCGGCAGGCCCTGCTCCGGTGCTTCCGGCTCCCGCTCCACCGGCTCGTCCATGATCTCGCCCTCATCGCTCTCGTCGATGAAGATCCACAGGCAGCGGTTGTCATCCCGGTAGAGCGGCTGGGTCTGCTCGTGGAACACGTCGGGCAGGCTGTCGGCATGGGTACGCGTCTTCACATAGAAAGACAGCCCCAGCTCACGCATGTCGTCGATGGAGGAAGACTCGCCCTTCTCGGCCAGCACCTGCTCGAAGCGCTGGCGGAACGCCTCGATCACCTCATCCTGCGGGTCAAAATCCGGATCGATGAGCGCACGGGAGAGGCGCACCGCCCGGTAGCGCAGGCAGGACTGCTCCGCCTCGTTGCAGGCACCCACCGGCGGCACCGGGTGCAGGGCCAGAAAATAGTGTTTCAGCCCCGGAAAACGGGCCATGGCCAGCCGATCCACCCGGGCGTCCTCGAACACCTCGATGAACACGCGCATGTGCGGCGCGAAGTTGTCGCCCATCAGCCGGCCCGACCAGCGGAAGTGGGCCATCATGTGGGCCAGCATGGCGCGATAGACCCCCTGCGCCGAAATGCCGCAGGCGGTGTCACAGATATCCGGCAGGGCGATGGTTTCCTCGTCCAGATCCAGCACCGGCGGCTGTTTGTAGAGAATTTCCGGATCCACCACGAACGGCTGCAGCGGCAGATCGCACCCCCACAGACCGGAGCGCAGCACCTCCAGCTGCCGCTGCATGTCAGCAAAGAGCACCCCGCTGCGCTGGCGCTTGAGCATGGCCTGTGCGTCAGTCGTTTCCAGCGCGAAGTAGGCCGCCTGCTCATCCGGGCGGTTACGGTAGGCGCGCACGCCGTAGTCGATGAAACCGGCCACCCCTTCCAGACTGAGAAAGGCCAGCAGGCGCGGCATGTGCTCCAGCAGGGGCACTAGGCCGGGGCTGGGGTACATGGAGTGATGGCCGTGGATGATCGTCTCGGTGCGGGCGATGAAGTCATCCAGCAGGTCCAGATAGCGGCTCAGCCCATCACGGCTGCCGATGCGCTCGCACACCGCCAGCAGCGACTGCAGAAACGGCACCACCGCCTTCTTGTCGGGACTGCGCCCCAGCCTGTAGGCGTAGCTGGCCACCGCCTCGATCATGTCGTCGCCGAAGTGGCGCACCACCTCCGGCATCACGTCCAGATAGGCCAGCACCGGCTCGGCCCCCAGCCCCATGCGGCAGACGAAGCCGGCCCGGTCGGCCAGCCGCGCGCCGGCATCGGGCGAGGCGGCCACCGCCTCCACCGCCGCCAGCGCGTCCGGCCACAGCGCCTGCGCCTGCTCGAAGCCGCACTTGAAGGTCACATCACTCATGGCAGCGTCCGGACTTACTCACCCAGCACCAGCTCGATGGTGTGCAGCAGGCTCTCGCGCACCTCCTCGTCATCGGTGATGGGGGTCACCATGGCCATCTCGGCCGCCTCCGCCGGCGTCATGCCATGTTTGATGAGCGTGCCGGCATAGACCACCAGACGGGTGGAGATGCCCTCATCCAGACCATGCCCCTTCATCTTGCGCGCCGCATTGGCGATCTCCACCAGCTTCTCCGCCAGCGAGGGCTCGATGCCGGTCTCGCGCGCCACCACCTGGGTTTCCAGCTCCGGCGCGGCGTAGTCGAAGTTCATGGCGGTGAAGCGCT
This sequence comes from Thiotrichales bacterium, assembly GCA_027036095.1. Taxonomy (GTDB): domain Bacteria; phylum Pseudomonadota; class Gammaproteobacteria; order Thiomicrospirales; family Thiomicrospiraceae; genus Sulfurivirga. The sequence continues at coordinate 2,857 of JALVTA010000230.1, forward strand.
GCTTGGTGGACTGCTTCAGATCCTTCATCACGCTCTGGTAGCCGGGGTTGTAGGAGATCACCAGCTGAAAGTCCGGGTGGGCCTTGACCACCTCACCTTTTTTGTCCAGCGGCAATTCACGACGGTGATCCGTCAGGGCGTGAATCACCACCATGGTGTCCTGGCGCGCCTCGACGATCTCGTCCAGATAGCAGATGGCGCCGTAACGGGCCGCCAGAGTCAGCGGGCCGTCCACCCAGCGGGTGCCCTCGGCATCCAGCAGAAAGCGGCCCACCAGATCGGCGGCGGTGATGTCCTCGTTACAGGAGACGGTGATCAGCGGCTTGCCCAGCCGCCAGGCCATGTGCTCCACGAAGCGGGACTTGCCGCAGCCGGTGGGCCCCTTGACCATCACCGGCAGACGGGCGGCCCAGGCCGCCTCGTAACGCTCCACCTCATTGCCCACCGGCTGGTAGAAGGGTTCCTGTTCGATCTTGTACTGATTGATGTCAAAGCTCATGGGTTTCTCCAGAATGGGTCAGGACAGACACGCATGA
>JALVTA010000231.1 GCA_027036095.1 Thiotrichales bacterium
TGAGTGGCGGTCCGCTTTACATGCAGAAAGTGCTCTCCCAGCTGGGCATCTCGCCTGATGATACGGTCATTCTTTACGACGACACCGGTGATCTCAATGCTGCCCGCCTCTACTGGGAGCTGAAGAAACTGGGGCACGACAAGGTCGCACTACTCAATGGCGGCAGCGTGGCCTGGGTGCTGGAACAACGCAAGATGACCCAACACCCTGAACCCTATCGCAAGACGGCCTATCCTCTGCCAGAAAAGGATCGAACCGACGCACTGACCGCTGATAAACAGGATGTGCTCCAGGCCATCAAGGACCCGAATACCCTGCTGCTGGATGTGCGCAGCAAGGAAGAATATGTGGGCGACCCGCGTGATCCCCGCAGTGGTCATATCCCCACCGCGTTGCATTTCGAGTGGATCAACGCCATCGACCTTCAGCACAAATTCATGGAAAAGAACCGCGACACCCTGCTCAAGCAGCTGGCCATGATCGGCGTGAAGGATCGACAGCAGCCCATTATCCTCTACTGCCACACGGGTCACCGGGCCGCACGCATGTTCGCGACCCTGACCCATCTGGGCTTTACCCATGTGAAGGTCTATGACGGCTCCATGCAGGAATGGAGTCTGGACAAGTCATTGCCTCTTAAGCAGGGACCAACGCCCTGATTTGACAAGCTTTCTGGCGACTCTACAATACGCCCTTTTCGTTTCAGGTGCCGCGCGAGCGGAGAATCGGGAAGACCGGTGCAAGTCCGGCGCTGCCCCCGCAACGGTAACGGAGAAGACACCTCATCATGCCACTGACAAGCTGCCGGGAAGGCGAGGTGGAATGGCTCCGAAGCCCGGAGACCGGCCTGAAACACAACTAAAAGCCAACATTGCGGCGGGCAATGGTGGTGTGACCGACTGCCAAGAGAGTGGCGGCCCCGCACCCTGTTGCCTTTGCTTGTGAACAGGCAAAGGAGCTCCATTCATGAAAAATTCCCTGATTGCCCTCTCCCTCGTGGCTGCAGGCGTATCACACGCAGCCGATCTCGAGCCGATCGTCGTCACGCCCAACAACCTGGAACAATCGCTTGATCAGGTGACGGACACAACCTATGTCATCACGCGTGAAGAGATTGAGGCCCATGGCTGGACGACGCTCACTGACGCCCTGGTTCACCTGCCTGCCATCAGTTTCGTACGCAATGGCGGGCTGGGCGCCACCACCAACCTTTATCTGCGTGGTCAGAGCGGCAATGCACTGCTGGTCCTGATAGACGGCATTCAGGTGGCCGATCCGAGCAACACCAGCCTCTCACCCCTGTTTGAAAACCTGCTACTTGGCGATGTAGAACGCATTGAGATTACCATGGGTCCCCAGTCCGGCATCTGGGGGAACAATGCGTCTGCAGGTGTCATCAACATCATCACCCAGGGCGATCACGGAAACCGCTTCTCCATCACCGCCGGCAGTGAAAACACCCGTGCCCTCCAGGCCAAACTGAACGCCGGCAGTGATCGCCTCGGCTTTACGGTCGCAGCCGGAAGTGTGGCCACCGAAGGCTTCACGGCCATCAAACCTTACGGCACCAGCGGCAACGGACATGAGCGGGATGGTTTTTCACAAAACGACATCTCCTTCAGTGTGCACTTTACCCCCCTTGCACACCATACATTCAATGCCGGCTACCGCTTGAGCGATGCCAATCTGGAGTATGACACCACATACCCCGTCTACAGTCCCGACGACAGCTTTTCTACCACGCAGACACGCATGAGCGTCAAACATGTGCGATATCGCTATGAGAGCGGTGCCGTGCTCACACAGTTGCAGCTGTCTGAAAACAAGACGGAACGGGAATATTTCGGTACCTATACCGGATTGCTGACCACGGCTGAAGGCAAGATCGCATGGCGCTACTGGCAGGACAACCGCATCAACCTGTCTGCCGGGAGCCAGAAGGTCAAGGGCGACAACCCCGGCACCTATGGCTTCAATGCCAGCTACTGGCATGACTTCTATGGCCTGACACACACGCATCGTCTCGGTCCTGTACGGCTGGTAGAAGCCATCCGGCAGGACAACTTCAATACGTTCAAGGATAAGACAACCGGCAAGATCGGTTTCAAGACGCCACTCTTCCGGAAGGTGTCTATTGCAGCCAATTACGGCACGGCCTACAACGCCCCCTCTGCCTATCAGATTGCCAACATCAGCCCCAGCAAACAGACGGGTGAACTCAAACCGGAATCAACAGAAGGCTGGGATGCCACACTCTCACTGTTCGGACTGGACATTACGCGTTTTGACAGCCGCACCCGTCATCTCATCCGCTACGATCTGGCAGGCTACACCGGTTACTACAACCTGAGCGGCACGGCAAAATTCGACGGCTGGACACTCGCCTACCGTTGCACCTTTGCGCCGTTTTCCATCCATATCAACGGAACTGTCCAGAACGCTCGGGATGATCAGGGCAAGCAGTTGATCCGCGTGCCTCAGCAGATGGCCAACGCCACCGTGGACTGGTTCGGCCTGCCCCGCACCCATGTCGCCCTGACACTCCACTATGTGGGAGATATGTATGACAAGGCCGGCACCGGTCAGATCAATCTTGGCCGCTACGCTACTGTTGACATGGTGATCAACCATGCGCTCAACCACCACTTTACCCTGTTCGCCAAAGCCATCAACCTGCTCGACCGGGATTACTATCTGGCGGTTGACCAGAAAAATCCGCCCCAATATGGCTACAACAGCGGAGGCTTCCAGTGGCGCATCGGCCTGCGCGGCAAATTCTGATGCATGTGGCCAAGGCCCCGCTTGCGGGGCTTTTTTTATGGCTGTGGCTGGCGACAGGATGGACGGCACCCCTGCGCATCGTGGTACTGGCGCCCCATGCCGGAGAACTGGTCTGTGCCGCCGGTGGCTGTGACCGGATCGTCGGGGTGGTGGATTACACCGACTTTCCGCCCGAGCTGAAGAAACGACCCAGGGTGGGCAACTACACCGCCGTGGACATGGAGCGCCTGCTGGCGCTCAAACCGGATCTGGTCGTGGTCTGGGACAGCGGCACGCCAAAGTCTGTCATCGAACGGCTGGAACGCTTCGGCCTGCCCCTGTTTCACAGCCATCCGCACACACTGGATGATATTCCGGCAGAAATCGAGACACTCGGCACCGTACTGGGCACGCAAAGGACTGCTGCCACTGCCGCGCACATTCTGCGAGCCCAGCTTGCTGCCCTGCGCCATGCCTTCAATCACCCGCCTCATCCGAAGGTGTTCTACCAGATCTGGGATGCACCGCTGATCACGGTCGGACGTGATCAGTTCATCAGCCAGGCCATCCATCTCTGCGGTGGCCGCAACCTGTTTGCCGACCTGTCTCACCCAGCACCGACTGTCAATATCGAAACGGTGGTGCGACGCAATCCGGATGTGATTCTGCTGGGGGGCAATCGGGACCGACAGCGCCAGTGGCTGAAGGCCTGGCAGCAATGGCCGCAGGTCACCGCCGTACGCCAGCATTGGATCTACCCCATGCCGGCAGATCTGCTGCAGCGGCCCGGTCCACGGCTGATTGCCGGCACGGCCATTCTGTGTCACGTCCTGGAAAAAACACGGGCGCAGATGCGTCCGCACCTGCGCCCGTCTTCACGGAAATAATCGCCGGTGATTATTCCGCGTCGCTGATCAGATTGAACACATCCACAAGAATGATCACCTTGTCCATGTAGTGGGCAATACCCTGAATGTAGCGGCTGTTGTCCTCCTGACTGGAGCCCAGCGGCTCAATGCGTTTTTCCGGAATGTCACGCACTTCCATCACATTATCCACCAGCAGGCCCACCGGACGCTCCTCATCCAGCTCCACGATGATGATGCGGCTGCGATCGGTGATGTCCGAAACCGGTACATCGATCATGCGGCGCATGTCCACGACGGTAACGATCACACCGCGGACATTAATGACGCCAAGGATTTTCTCATCCGCTCCGGGCACGGTGCGAATGCGTCCCACGCGCAGCACCTCACGGATGCTGGAGACATCAATGCCGTAAGTCTCCCGGTCCAGATTGAACAGCACGCACCGTTGCATGGGGCCGATGGACTCTTCCTCATCCGCCTCCACCGGGCTGACGAACGGTTCTTCCTTCAGTTTGTTCTGATCAGTGGGCTGCAACATGATATCCCCCCTTCTGCTGCATGTTCTGATAACGCTGAAGCACCCCCGGCAGATCCAGAATCAGGGCGATGCTGCCATTACCGGTAATGGTGGCGCCCGCATAGCCGGCCAGTTTCTGCAGCATCACACCCAGCGGCTTGATGACCACTTCTTCCTGTCCGCGCACCTGTTCTACCACCAGTCCGATACGCTGACCGCCCACATTGACGATCACCACCTTGTCGTTTTCCTCCCGATCCTCGGCGGGCGCCAGATCCGGCGCAAGCCATTTCTTGAGGAAGTAGAGCGGAATGCTGCGCTCACGCAGCTGCACCATCATCTGTCCGTCAATGCGGTTGGTGTGTGCCGGATCGTAGTCGAAAATCTCCTGCACACTGGTGAGCGGGATGGAATAGCTGTCGTCCCCGAACGCCACCATCAGCGTCGGCAGAATGGCCAGTGTCAGAGGCACGCGGATCTTGATCTGCGTTCCTTCACCCAGCACGGAGTCAATCTCAATGCTGCCATTGAGGCGCGTGATCATGCTCTTGACCACATCCATGCCCACACCCCGGCCGGAAATGTCACTGATGGTCTCTGCCGTGGAAAAGCCGGGCGCCATGATGAGCTCGAAGGCTTCCTTGTCGCTCATCTGCTGAGCGGTCATCTCGTCGATCAGCCCTTTCTCGATCGCCTTGCGCTTGAGCTTCTCCGGGTCCATGCCACGGCCATCATCGGTAATGGACAGCAGGATGTGATCCCCTTCCTGCTCGGCAGCCAGGATAATCTTGCCTACCCGAGGCTTGCCGGCCTTGACCCGCTCCTCCGGCGGCTCAATACCGTGGTCAACGGAATTGCGCACCAGGTGGACAAGCGGATCGGCCAGTGCTTCCACCAGGTTCTTGTCCAGATCCGTATCTTCCCCGCGCAGCTCCAGCTCGATCTCCTTGCCCAGTTTGCGCGCCAGATCGCGCACCACACGGGGGAAACGGCCGAACACCTTCTTGACCGGCTGCATGCGGGTCTTCATGACGGACGCTTGCAGATCGGTCGTCACATGGTCCAGATTGGAGACCGCATTGGAGATCTCCTCGATATCCACCTCCGTGCCATTGCGCAGCGTCAGCAGGCGGTTGCGCACCAGAACCAGCTCACCGACCAGGTTCATGATCTCATCCAGGCGCTTGGTATCCACCCGAACGGTGCTTTCCTGTTTGGGCTGGTGAGCGGCAGCGCCCTTGCCGGCTTCGCTCTTGCCGCTGTCGGCAGATTTTGCCGCAGGTTTCTTCTCAGCCGGCTTTTCCGCAGGTTTGGCCGCCATGTCCTTCTTCTCCTCCGGCTGCTGCGCAGGGACTGACCCGGCAGGTTGAGCTGACGCTGCCGCCTGTTCCTCACTGCCCGAGCTGGACGCCTGCTGCAGCTTTTCCTCCCGCATCTTCAGCAGAGCCTCGAACTCCTCGTCGGTAATCTCTTCATCCGGGTCCCACCCTTCAGGCAGTTCCAGCTTGACCTCACCGCCAGCGGCCTCGCCGCCCTGCTGCTGGGTCTGCGCAAGTTTCTCCTCACGCATTTTCAACAGCATTTCGAATTCTTCATCGGTGATCTCTTCGTCCGGATCCCAGTCGGGCGGCAGATCCAGCTGCACTTCTGCCGCCGCCGACGACTCGGCAGAATCACCCGCCTCCTGCTGAGACGCTTCTTCCTGCGCCGGCCCTTCTCCGCCGAACAGCGCGTCCAGTTCCTTCAGCAGATCGGGGTCCACCGCATCATCCTCAATGTCCCGCTCACCTTCTGCCAGTCGCTCGATAATGGCCTGAATGGTGTCATAGACCTTGAGGATGACATCCGCCACCTCCGGCGTATACGCCATCTCACCGTTTCGGATCTTGTCAAAGACATTCTCGGCCCGGTGGCATACTTCCACCAACGGCTTGATGCCGATGAAACCGGCCCCGCCCTTGATGGTATGGAAAGCACGGAAAATGGCGTTCAGCAGGTCGCTGTCATCCGGCGCCTGCTCCAGATCCACCAGCTGCTCGTTCAGCTGCTCAAGCAGATCCTGCGCCTCTACGAGAAAGTCCTGCAAAATTTCTTCATCCACGGCGGACCCCCTTTGTCACTCACTTGACGGTCATGTTGATGGCAAACGCCAAGCAACCTGCGTGCCACAAATAGCAAAAAGGCCCTTGCGGGCCTTTTCCTGATCAACCTGTATCAGATGCCGAGCGAATCCAGCAGGTCATCCACCTCATCCTGATTGGAGACGCTGTCCGCCTTACTGGCCTGGGTGACATTGGGACCGACCCCCTTGTGCAGATCCCCCTGTCTGCTGCGCAGTTCTTCAAGATTGTGTCCTGCGGCGGCGACCATCTTTTCCAGCAGCTGCTGCAATGCCTCCAGTGCGGGAATCAGTTTCTTGAGCACCTGGCCGGTCAGGTCCTGATATTCCTGCGTCATGATCAGCGCCTGCACCTCACCCAGCAGGTGATCCACCTTTTCCCTGTCCTCTTCCGCGACACGTTCCCGAAGAGCGGACAGGCCCTCACCGATGGACTCTGCCAAATCCAGTGTCTCGCTGGCGGCCTTTTCCGTGGATTCCAGCACGTACTGCAACCGCTCGGAAGCATCACTCAGCTCGGAAGTGGCGTTCAAGACACCGTTATCCTTTTCCAGCGTTTCGATATTGACCGAAAGCATCTCCTGCAGGCTGCGCAGCTGCTCGGCCACCTGAACCTCCCGCAGCACGGTCAGCCAGTCAAGATGCTCCTCGAACCGTTCCATATCGCCCGCCTGCATGGCCTCGCACAGGGCCTCCACACGGGGCTTGAGCACATCCATCGTCAGTTTCATCGCTCTGTCGCTTTTCCGGTCGGGTGAAAATCGAAGTCAGGCTTAACCGGCCTGCTTTTTCTTGGCCATGCGCGCGTTGTAGCGCTCAAAGACCTTCTTGAGCTTCTCTGCCAGAGTCGCCGCGGTAAAGGGCTTGACGATGTAACCATCTACGCCCGCCTGCGCCGCTTCCAGAATCTGGCTCTTCTTCGCCTCTGCAGTGATCAGCAGAAAAGCGGTGTCCTTGAGCTTCTCATCCGCACGCACCTTTTTCAAAAGCTCGATGCCGGTCATTTTCGGCATGTTCCAGTCTGAAACGATCAGCTGATACTTGCCGGTCTGCACCATGGGCCAAGCCGTCGCACCGTCATCGGCTTCGTCAAAGTTCTTGAAGCCCAGCTCCTTGAGCAGATTCTTGACGATACGGCGCATGGTGGAGAAGTCATCCACCACCAGGATATTGATGTCACGATTGATATCGCTCATAGCATGCTCCTTATAACCAATTCTTCAGTCGGGCCCGCAGCCGCTTGACCGCCTGACTGTGGATCTGGCTGACCCTTGATTCGCTCACGCCAAGAATCTGGCCGATCTCCTTGAGGTTGAGCTCCTCGTCATAATAGAGGGCCATCACCAGCTTTTCCTTCTCCGGCAGTCGGTCAATCTCCTGCGCCAGCGCCTGCTGGAATCCCTCTTCCATGACCTCGGCCACCGGTGTCGGCATGTCGCTGACCAGCTGATCTTCATCCAGCTCGCTGTGGTCCGGCTCATCGATGGACAGCAGCTGTGCGCTGTTGGTGTCCTGCAGTATCCGGTGATACTCAGCAAGGGTCAGGCCAAGTTCCTCGGCCACCTCCTCATCACGGGCCTCGCGTCCCGTACGGGCCTCCACCGCCGCAATCGCTTCAGACACTTCTCGCGCCTTGCGGTGAACCGAGCGGGGTGTCCAGTCACCACGCCGTATCTCATCGAGCATCGCGCCGCGGATGCGAATGCCGGCGTAGGTCTCGAAGCTGGCGCCCTGATCATCGCGAAAGTTCTGCATCGCCTCGATCAGACCGATCAGACCGGCCTGAATCAGATCCTCCACCATCACGCTGTCCGGCAGGCGGCCTTTCAGATGCCAGGCAATGCGCTTGACCAGCGGCAGATAGCTCTCCACATCCCCGATTTCATCCCGGGTGCGGGCAACGGAGGTGTAGGCCTGTACGCCGCGATTCATGCCTGATGACTACCCCTGAAACAGGTTTTCAATGAAAAACTGGATATGACCGCTTGGCCCCTGTGGAACAGGCCAGTCCATCACCTGCTGCGCCAGCTCACGGAAGGCGCTGGCCGCCCGGCTGGCCGGATCGTAGAGCGTCACGGGCGTCTGCTTCTGCACGGCCGCCTTGAGGGCGGCATCATAGGGCACCGTACCCATGTATTCCAGCTGAATGTTGAGGAATTTTTCCGTCACCGTGGCCAGCTTGAGAAACAGCTTGCGACCGTGCCGCTCGTCTCGTGCCATATTGGCCAGCACCCGGAAGCGGGTCAGCTGGTAGTCGCGATTGAGCACCTTGATCAGTGCATAGGCATCCGTGAGCGAAGCCGGCTCGTCGCAGACGACGACCACCACTTCCTGCGCCGCCTGGCAGAAGGTGGCCACGCTGCTGGCAATGCCTGCCGCCGTATCCACGACAAGCACATCCAGCTCATCCCCCAGTTCGGCGAAGGCGTGCACGATGCCCATGTTCTCCAACGGTGAAAGTTCGGCCATGCGTTTGACACCACTGGCCGCAGGAATGATGCGCAGACCGGCCGGGCCGGGCACGATGACCTCTTTCAGCGTCTTTTCACCATCGAGCACATGGGACAGGTTGTACTTGGGTGTCAACCCAAGCATGATGTCCACATTGGCCAGGCCCATGTCGGCATCCATCAACAGCACCCGTTCGCCCAGCTGACTGAGCGCTACGCCCAGGTTGACCGAGACGTTTGTCTTGCCGACGCCGCCCTTACCACTGGTGACCGCCAGCACACGTACCGGACTGCCGGCAGCCGAACCTGCCGGCCGGGCTGTCACCTTATCAGTCTGCTGCGGCTGACCCGCCTGTTTCAACGCCCGCAGGCCTGCTGCCTGATCATTGTGCATCGAAAAACTCCTTGCCCACGCCCAGCTGCATCGCGCTCTCCATGGCTGCCTGACCGTTCTGGTCCAGCATGACCATCGCCCGATCGATCAGGTGGTCCACATCCACCCGCTCAATATCTTCAGGCACCCGCTGCCCTTCGGACAGCCACGCCAGCGGCAGCTGCGTCTCAGCCATCAATGTCAACGCGCCACCCAGCTGCACGGCCTCATCCAGTTTGGTAAGGATCAGCCCTTTCAATCCCATACGGGAGAAGGCCTGATAGACCTCACGCATCACTTTGAGAGGGCTGGCGGCAGACATGACCAGATAGTTCTTCAGTGGCACCAGACCGCTGTAACCGGCCGTCAGCTGCTGTGTGATGCGAATATCCTTCTGGCTCATGCCGGCGGTGTCTATGAGGATCAGTTTACGGTCCCGCAATCCGATCAGCAGCGTTTCCAGCTCGTTGCGGGTCTGTGCTACATGCACCGGTACGCCCATCATTTCGGCGAAGGTCTGAAGCTGTGCCTGCGCGCCAATTTTATAACAGTCGGTCGTGATCAGGGCCAGCTGCCCGGCACCATGACGCATCACGAAACGCCCCGCCAGCTTGGCGATGGTCGTGGTCTTGCCCACGCCGGTCGGTCCCACCAGTGCAACGATCCCGCCACTTTTGAGGATATCTTCCTCAGTTACGTGGAGCCGCTCGCCCAACAGGGCAAGCAGATGCGGCCAGGCCGCTTCTTCCGACTGCTCAACTTCTTCCGGCAGAGCTTCAAGCAAGCTCTGCGCCAACTCCCAGCCCAGCCCCATGGCCAGCAGACGGCGTAACAGCAACGCCCGACCCGGCATCTTCTGCTGTGTCTGTCCCCATGCCAGTCCGGAGAGCTGCTGCTCCACCAGTGCCCGAAGGCGCGCCAGCTCCTCGCTCATGCGCTCGATCTGACGGGCCTCGGCTGCCGAAGGCCCGGCGTTCATCCCAGACAGCGGCACGGCAGAAGGCTGGCCCGGGACGTCATCCACGGCAGCTGTCACCTCCACACTGCCATCCGGCAGCGTGCTGCTGGAGAGAATGACGGCCTCCTCGCCCAGTTCGGCGTGAATCTGTGCCATGACGGTGCGCATGTTGCGTCCCTGAAACTGGCGGATCTTCATCCGTCACGCTCCTGTGACTGATCGCTGCCCTGTCCGACCGCCGCCACCACCTGAATCTGGCGGTCTTCCGGCACTTCAGTATAGGCCAGAACATGCAGGTTGGGCAGGCTGTAACGCAGCAGACGCGCCAGCTGAGCGCGGATCTGCGGGGCTACGAGCAGCACCGCGGGTCTGCCTTCCGCCTCTAGCTTCTGGACCTGTTCGTTCAGTGCGCTGTAGAGGCGTTCCGCCAGCCCCGGATCAATGGTCAGCTGACCCTGAGGCGAATTCTGCGCAGCCTGAAGCAGCAGCTGCTCCAGTGACGGCTCCAGCGTGATCACATGAAGCGGACCGTCCGCTCCCACCAGCTCGTCCACGATGGCCCGCCCCAGAGCGGCACGCACATGCATGGTGAGCTCTTCGGGATCCTGCGTATGGGCGGCGTGCTCATTGAGTGCCTGAAGAATGGTGCGCAGATTGCGGATGGGCACTTTTTCCCGCAGCAGGTTCTGCAACACCTTGACCACCACCGCCAGCGGCAGCTTGTCCGGCACCAGCTCCTCCACCAGCTTGGGCGAATGCTGTCTCACCCGATCCAGCAGAGTCTGCACCTCATCCGGCCCCAGCAGCTGCCAGGCGTATTCCTGAATGAGATGGCTCAGATGGGTGGCAATGACAGTGCTGGCATCCACCACCGTATAGCCCATGGCCTGGGCCTGATCCCGGTCAGCCGGATCAATCCAGAGGGCATCCAGCCCGAAAGTGGGGTCCTTGGTGGGAATGCCCTTGATTTCACCATACACCTGCCCCGGATTGATGGCCAGGTCCCGGTCGGGATAGACCTCGCCTTCCCCTGCGCTCACACCGTAGATGAGAATGCGGTATTGCGTGGGTTTGAGGTCCAGATTGTCCCGGATGTGCACCGGCGGGATGAGGAAACCCAGCTCCTGCGACAGCTTGCGGCGCACACCACGGATGCGGTCCAGCAGTTCCCCTCCCTGCTGCTGATCCACCATGGGAATGAGGCGGTAACCCACCTCCAGCCCCAGCGGGTCCACCTCACCCACATCATCCCAGGTCACATCGGCCGGCTTGGCCGTCTCTTCACTTTCCAGCACTTCATCCACCGGTGCTTCGGCTTTCTGCTGCTGTTGGCGCGCCACCCACCACGCCAGGGCACCCACCAGCGCAGCCAGAGAGAGAAAGGCGAAGTTGGGCATGCCGGGGATGATCCCCATCACGCCAAGAATGCCGGCGGTGACCGCCAGTACCCGGGGGCTTGCAAACAGCTGCAGCTGCAGCTGCCGGGCCATGTCGCCCTCTTCCTCACTGTTGATGCGGGTGATGATGATGGCCGTGGCCGTGGAGAGCAGGATGGACGGAATCTGCGCCACCAGCCCATCACCGATGGTCAGCAGCGTGTAGGTCTCCACCGCCTGTGAAAACGGCAGATCATGCTGCACCATCCCCACGAACAGCCCGCCGAGAATGTTGATGAACAGAATGACGATGCCGGCAACGGCATCTCCACGCACGAATTTGCTGGCACCGTCCATGGCACCGTAAAAATCCGCTTCCATGGCGATTTCACGCCGGCGCTGCTGGGCTTCTTCCTGTGTGATCAGCCCCGCATTGAGGTCGGCATCAATGGCCATCTGCTTGCCCGGCATGGAGTCCAGCGTGAAACGGGCACTGACTTCCGCCACACGGGTGGCACCTTTGGTGACCACCACGAAGTTGATGACGACCAGTATGGCGAAGATGATCAGGCCGACGGCATAGTTGCCGCCGATGACGAACTCACCGAAGGATTCGATCACCTTGCCGGCGGCATCCGGCCCCTGGTGTCCTTCCAGCAGAATGACCCGGGTGGAAGCAATGTTGAGCGCCAGACGAAACAGCGTGGCCACCAGAATGATGATGGGGAAGATGGCAAACTCCAGCGGGCGGCGCACATAGAGGGTGACGACCAGCACCACCAGCGAGAGCGCGATGTTGAAGGTGAAGAAAACGTCCAGCAGGAACGGAGGCAACGGGATGGTGATCAGACCCAGCAGCGCCAGGATGGCGAAGGGAATGCCCAGTCCGCTTGAAAGCCCGGCGCGCAACTTGTCCAGCAGCTGATGGAGGGTCATAAATTATCGGGCCTGTCCTGTCGGTTGAGTCATCTCCGGCGGCACGGGCAGCTGGTCGAATCTGGGCGGCGTCACGGCCCTGCCCTCGCGCAGCTGGTAGATGTAGGCCAGCACCACGGCCACGGCCCGGAACAGCTGCCAGGGAATGGGCGCATCCTCCCGGGCATTATAGTATAGCGCCCGGGCCAGCGCCGGCGCCTCGACCACCGGCACGCCATGCTTGCGGGCCAGGGTGCGCATCTGCAGTGCAATCAGGTCCGCCCCCATGGCCAGCACGACTGGCTCGCGCATGGTGTCCGGGTCGTATTTGAGCGCCACGGCGAAGTGGGTCGGGTTGGTGATGACCACATCCGCCTCCGGCACCTTCTGCAGCATGCGCCGCTGCGCCATTTCCCGCTGCAGCTGGCGGATGCGTCCCTTGACCTGGGGATCCCCTTCCCGCTGCTTGAACTCTTCCTTGACCTCCTGGCGGGTCATCATCAGCTGGCGGGTGTGTTCCCACAGCTGGTAGGGCACGTCGATCAGGGCGATGACGATCAGCGACAGGCTGATGATGATGAAGGCCCAGACGATCAGTTCACCGGCATTGGCCAGCGCGTTGAGCAGGCTCAGTTTCGTCAGCTGGAAGATCTGAGACTCCAGCTGCAGGATCACCAGCACCGATACGGTGCCGATCAGCAGCACCTTGAGCAGTGCCTTGACCAGCTCCAGCAGGTTGCGCAGGGAAAAGAGCTTGCCAAAGCCGGTAATGGGGTTGAGTTTGGAGAAGTTGGGCGCCAGCGCCTTGGGGGCAAAGTTCCACCCGCCTACCACGATGGGTGAGACGATGGCGATGACCGTCATGATGAGCAGAAACGGCCAGGCGATATGCCAGGCCTCCACAAACAGGGCGATGATGTGGTCGAACGCCTTGTGCATGTCGAAGGCGGTCTGCCGGTCCAGCAGCAGGCCCTCACGCATGAGGGCATCGAAGCGGGTCATGACACCCGGACCCAGCACGAGAAAATAGACGCCGGCGGCCAGCATCATCAGCACCGTGGCCAGCTCCTTGGAACGGGGGATCTGACCTTTCTCCCGCGCCTCGCGCAGGCGTTTTTCCGTCGGCTGTTCGGACTTTTCCTGGCCTTCCTGATTCTCCGCCATCAGGCCGTCTCCAGATGAAAGGTCCGGATGAGCTCAACACCCTGCTCGATGAGCGTACGCAGGTGTTCCAGCAGAAAGGGGGACATGAACGACAGCAGCACCAGCCCGGTCAACAGAGTGATGGGGAAACCCACGGCAAAGATGTTCATGGCCGGCGCGGCACGGGACATGATGCCGAAGGCGAAGTTGACCAGCAGCAGCGTGGTCACCACCGGCAGTGTCATCAGCACCCCGGCGGAGAACATCCAGGCGCCGAACTTGACCAGCTGCCACAGGCTGTCATGGCTGAGCATGTGCGCCCCCGGCGGCATCAGTCTGAAACTGTCCACCACGATCTGAATGACCAGCAGATGGCCGTTGAGCGCGAGAAACAGCAGCGTGGCGATGATGGTGAAGAACTGGCTGACCACCGGCGAGTTAAGGCCACTTGTCGGGTCCGCCATGGAGGCAAACGCCAGCCCCATGCCCATGGAGACGAAGTGCCCGCCCACCACGAAGGCCTGAAAGATGATCAGAAACACCAGCCCCATGGCCAGCCCGATGACCACCTGCTGCATCAGCGTCAGCACGCCTTCGGCGCTGAAAGGGTCGATCGGCGGCGGCAGGGACAGCTGAGGCGCCACCGCCACGGTAATGAACAGCGCCAGCAGCAGACGGGTGCGAACCGGCACCGCCGGCATGGCGAAGACGGGAATCATGGCCATGGCCGCACCAAGGCGCACGAACGGCCAGAAGTAGAGTCCAAGATACTGCAGGAATTCCTGATAGCTGAAGACCACTCAGTTCGCCAACCCGATCAGCACCGGAATGTTCTGCCACAGCTCGCGGGTAAAGCTGAGCCACACATCCAGCATCCACGGCCCGAACACCACCACGGCCACTGCGACCACCGCCAGCTTGGGAATGAAGCTGAGCGTCATTTCGTTGATCTGGGTGGCAGCCTGGAACATGCCCACCAACAGGCCCACGATCAGCGCCGGCAACAGCAACGGAGCGGAGAGCATCACCACCACTTCCATCATCTTCTGCCCCAGTTCGAGTACGGCCGTCTGTTCCATGGCTTACCGCTACCCCCCGCTGCCTGCCACCACGAAGCTGTTGACCAGCGTGCCCATCACCAGCACCCAGCCATCCACAAGCACGAACAACATCAGCTTGAACGGCAGGGAGATGATCATGGGCGAAAGCATCATCATGCCCATGGACATCAGCAGGCTGGCGATAACCAGGTCAATGATGAGAAAGGGAATGAAGATGAGAAAGCCGATCTGAAAGGCCGTCTTCAGCTCCGAGGTCATGAATGCGGGAATGAGCACCTTGAAAGGCACGGTTTCCGGTGATTCCAGCTTCTCATTGGCCATGTCGGCAAACAGGGCCAGATCCTCCTGACGGGTCTGCTGGATCATGAAGGTATGCAGGGGTTTGGCCGCCGTCTCCACCGCCTGTTTGAAGGTGATCTGCTCGTTCATGTAAGGCTGCAGCGCCTCGTTGT
>JALVTA010000232.1 GCA_027036095.1 Thiotrichales bacterium
ATCCTTCGGCTCCAGCCCCAGCAGCAGGTCACGCACGCCGCCCCCCACCAGATAGGCATCATAGCCGGCACGCTTGAGTCCGTAGAGCACATCCAGCGCGGACCGGTCGATCTGTTTGCGGGAAATGTTGTGGGCGCTGCGCGGGATTCTGACCGGCATGCCGGTGCGGGGTCGACCCGCGGAGGTGCGGCTGAACAGAGAACGGACCGCATTGACCAATCGCTGCATGGGCGACTATCCTGAGAATATTTGAAGCGCACATTTTAACAGAAGCATGCATAACCCCTTCGTTTCCCGCCTGCTGGTGGCCATACAGTTTTCCATGATCGGCCTGCTGCTGTGGCAGGCGCCCTGGTTCGCCGACAGCTGGATCGGGCGGCTGGTGCAGACGGCGGGCGTTCTGGTCGGTCTGTGGGCGGTGGCCGCCATGCGCCGCTTCAACATCGTGCCGGACCCGCGCCCGGACTGCCGTCTGGTCTGCCACGGCCCCTACCGCTGGGTGCGCCATCCCATGTATCTGGCGCTGCTGCTGGTGTTCACGCCGCCGGTGGTGGAGCACCCCGAACCGATTGCACTCGCCGCCTGGGCCGTGCTGGTCATTGATCTCATTGTCAAACTGCTGTACGAGGAGCGCCTGCTGCGCCGGCGGCTGGACGGCTACGCCGACTACTGCCGCCGCAGCCACCGGCTGATTCCCTTCCTCTGGTAAAATCCGCCCTCATCGGAAATCAGGGAGACAACACCATGGGCAAACCGGTGCTGCTCAGCGGCATTCAGCCGTCCGGCGTCATGACCATCGGCAACTACATCGGCGCCATGAAGAACTGGGTGCGGCTGCAGGACGACTATCAGTGCCTGTTCTCGCTGGTGGACCTGCATGCCATCACCGTGCCGCAGGACCCGACCGAGCTGCGCCGCCGCTCGCTGGATTTTGTCGCCCTCTACCTGGCCTGCGGTATTGATCCCGACAAATCCGTGGTGTTTGTCCAGTCTCATGTGCCCCAGCACGCCGAACTGGCCTGGGTGCTCAACTGCCACGCCTACATGGGTGAACTGAGCCGCATGACCCAGTTCAAGGACAAGGCCCAGAAACAAGGTGAGAACATCTCGGTGGGGCTGTTCGACTACCCGGTGCTGATGGCCGCAGACATCCTCCTCTACCAGACGAAAGTGGTGCCGGTGGGCGAGGATCAGAAGCAGCACCTGGAACTGACCCGCGACCTGGCCGAACGCTTCAACCGCAAATACGGTGCGGACATCTTCACCATTCCGGAGCCCTATATTCCCCCCAAGACGGCAGGTGGGCGCATCATGAGCCTGCAGGAGCCCACCAAGAAGATGTCCAAGTCGGACGACAACCCCAACAACTATGTCTCCCTGCTGGACGACCCCAAGAAGATCATCAAGAAGTTCAAGAAGGCGGTGACCGACTCCGGAGACGAGATCCGCTACGATCCGGACAGCAAACCGGGCGTGTCCAACCTGCTGACGCTCTATTCCGTATTCAGCGGCAAGAGCATCGAAGAGGTGGAAAAACACTTCGAAGGCAAGATGTACGGTCACCTGAAGGTGGAGCTCGGCGAGCTGGTGGCCGACACGCTCGCCCCCATTCAGGAAGAATTCCGGCGCATCCGAGAGGATGAAGCCGGGCTGCTGGCACTGCTGCGTGACGGCGCCGCCCGCGCCCGCTCGCTGGCCGAACCGACGCTGGAAAAGGTGCACGAGGCGGTCGGCTTCATTCCACGCTGACCCCACCCATGACCACAGACTGAAACGGCGCCCTAGGGCGCCGTTTTGCTTTCGCGGACTTGGCGCTCACACCTTGAAGCGGGAGACCATCTCCGCCAGCTGCTCCGCGGACTGTTTCACCTCCTCGAAGCATTTGAGTGTCTGGCTGGCCCGCTGCACGATGTCCTGCGTCTGCACACGCACCTGCTCGATCTCATCGGACACCTCTTCCACCTCGGTACGCTGGCGCTGGGTCAGCGGGCCGATCCTGGCCAGGTCTTCCACGGCCTCGTTAACCTCGCGCACGATGCCGTCCAGCAGGGCCACCTCCTCCTGCACCAGTCTGCTGGACTCATCCGCCGAGCCGGCAATGGCGCCCATGTCCCGCTGCGCACGGGCGGCGCGCTCCTTGATGCGCTCGGCCAGCGTGGTCACCTCATCCAGTGTCTGCTGTGTCTTCATCGCCAGCTGACGCACCTCGTCAGCCACCACGGCAAATCCACGGCCATGCTCACCGGCCCGTGCCGCCTCGATGGCGGCATTGAGCGCCAGCAGGTTGGTCTGCTCGGCAATGTCGTTGATGGTGTTGAGCACATCGGTGATGTGGTTGATCTCCTCCACCAGTGCCTGGACCGCTTCGGAGGTGGTGCCCACCTCGCGGGAAAGCGTCTGGATCCGGCCGTTGACCTGAGTGATGCGATGTGCGCCCTCGTTGACCTGGCGGGCCGCTGTCTCCACTTCCTCACGGCTTTCATCCGCATTCCGTGCCACCTCTCCGGCCAAGCTGCGCACTTCACCGGCATTTTCGGCAATCTCGGCAATCTGCGACTCCTCTTTTCGCAGCACGGAGCACATGGTGGTGACATTCTCGAAGGTTTCGCTGGAACGCCGGTTGAGGCTGCTGGCGTTCTCACGGATGGCGCTGACAATCTCGCCCCAGCGCCGGCGCATCTGCTCGAACTGGCGCAGGAAGGCGCGCATGTCCCGCCCGCCGGTGGCGGTGTCGGTGGGCACGCTCAGATCCCCTTCGGTAATGTGGTCCATCAACCCCATCACATAGCGGATGGGGCGCACCGCATCCCGATAGATGGTAAACAGCACGATCAGGTTGACCAGCATGTCGATGACCACCACCACGATCACATCAATGGTCACCACGCGCACCTGCTCATCAATGACGCCGTAGTAGTCCTCTTCCGCCGGCAGCAGCACGGCAGCGCGCCCTACCAGCCGCCCCTCTTCGGTGGTCAGGGGCAGATCGATGACCACATGCTTCTCATCCAGCTCCATGAAGCCGCTGCGCTCATCCTGCCGGGGACGGAAGCCCTTCTCCGCCAGCTCCGGCACCTCATCAGCCCGGTTGGCGCTCAGCAGGATCGGTCTGTCCTGACCCAGCGGAAACAGCAGCAGATCCACCCCATAGGCCCTGTTGAGGCTTCTGATGATTTCCGAAAAGCCCAGATCGAACTCCAGATAGCCCTGTTCCAGCGGCATCAGATAGCGGATCTGCCCATCCCTGACCGCTATATGCGACACGACGCCCTGCTGCCGGCGCGCCTTGTCCAGCAGGGTCCGGGAAACACGGTACGGGCGTTTGAGCGTGGTGGCCAAGGGCTGGCCGGTCGCATCCAGCACGCTCAGTTG
>JALVTA010000233.1 GCA_027036095.1 Thiotrichales bacterium
AGCGCAGCTGCACGTGCTCTCCGTGGATGATGCGCTCAAGCTGCTCAAGGACAAGGGCTACCAGGTCCAAAAGCTGGACAAGGACTCCATCCGCATGACCTATGAGGGCAGCAAGATCCTGCTGGTACGCTATGACGACGGGGACTGGCAGAGCTACTACGGCACCGGCGGCCTCTACATGACCCCGGCGCAGATCAACGAGTGGAACCGCACCAAACGCCTCAACCGCGCCTATATCGACAGTGACGGCAATCCAGTGATCGAATCTGACCTGCTGGTGGGCGATGGCGTCACGAACGGACAGTTCCTGAACTTCGTCAAGGTGTTCATCGACGTCATCCGTCCTCAGTTCAAGGCGTTTGTCATCGAAAAAGGCAGCACGAAAAAGCCAGGTAAGTAACCTCTGACTGCCACCCTTTCAGACAGGCCGGCACACGCCGGCCTTTTCGTTGGTTGGCTGCTCAGCCGCGCGGCCCGAGCAGTTCGATCTGATACCCGTCCGGATCTTCCACAAAGGCAATGATGGTGGTGCCCGCATTCATGGGGCCAGCTTCGCGGATGATCTTGCCGCCCCGGGCACGGATCTCCTCCACCGCCCGGTAGACATCATCCACCTCGATGGCGATGTGGCCGAAGCCATTGCCCAGATCGTAGTGGTCCACGCCCCAGTTGTACGTCAGCTCCAGCACGCAGGTATCCTTTTCCTCACCGTAGCCGAGGAAGGCCAGGGTAAACTTGCCGTCCGGATAGTCCTTCCTGCGCAGCAGTTTCATGCCCAGCACCTTGGTGTAGAAGTCGATGGAACGGTCCAGATCGCCCACGCGGATCATGGTGTGCAGGAATCGCATTGTCTAAATCCTCCCTGTCTGAAGATGAACAGTGCCAGCAGCGCCAGCACCAATGATACGGCATACCCCAGCGTGCCGCCGCCCCAGTGCCACAACCAGCCGCCCAGCAGCGCACCCACGCCGCCGCCCAGGCCGTGGCTGATGGAGGCATAGAGTCCCTGCCCGCGCACCTGCACCGGCCCGGTGAAAAGCCGGTCGATGAGGGTGATGGCACAGCCGTGAAACAGGGCGTAGCTGGCCGCATGCAGTGCCTGGGCGAACAGCTGCACACCCACCTCCGTGGGCCAGAGCATGTTCAGTCCCCAGCGCAGGGCCGTCAGGACGATGGCCACCTGCATGAGCGCCTCCACCGGCCAGCGGGCGAACAGCCGGTGCATCAGCGAGAACAGCCCCACCTCCACGGCCACCGCCCAGGCCCACAGCAGGCTGATGAAACCCTCACCATAACCCGCCTCGCGCCACGCCAGCGAGTAGAAGTTGTAATAGACCCCGTGGGAGGCGGTCACCAGAAAGGTGGTGGCCAGCAGCGCCCACACCATGGGACGGCGCAGCAATACCCTCATGGAAGCATCGGCCTCGTGGCGCGCCGGCTGCGCCTCGTCCCGCAGCCGCAGCGTGATGAGAAACACCAGCGCGGCCGCCGCGGTCAACCAGACGGGCAGCTGCTCAATACCGCCCCGCTCCAGCCCGGCACCGGCCACAATCACCGCCCCGATGAAGCCCACCGATCCCCACAGACGGATGCGACCGTAGCGCCCCTTGTCGTGCAGGCGCGCCAGCGTGATCGCCTCCACCTGCGGCAGCATGGCATGGTAGAAAAAACTGAAGGCCAGCACCACCAGCAGCACCGGCCAGAAACGGGTGGTGAACAGCCAGCCTGAGACGAACAGCAGCGTCAGCCCCGCCGCCAGCCGTGCCCAGCGCGCCTTGTGGCCGGACCGATCGCTCAGATGGCCCCACAGGGCCGGGGCGATCAGCTTGGTGCCGATGAAAGCCCCCATGACCACGCCGATCTGCACCGGCGTCAGACCCAGATGGTCCAGCCACAGACTGGCATAGGGCACCAGCACGCCCAGCAGGGCGAAGTAGAAGAAATAGAAACCGGACAGATCGCCGTAGCGCAGCCAGTGGGTGCGCATGGCTCAGTCGTTCAGGCGCGCCAGGTCCGGCATGGGCGGAGTCACATCGGCATTCTGGGCACGGTGACGCAGCCAGTGATCCATCAGCACCAGCGCCAGCTGCGCCTCGGCGATGGGCACGGCGCGGATACCGACGCAGGGGTCGTGCCGCCCCTTGGTGACCATCTCGGTGGGCTGCATGTCGCGGGTCACGCTGCGCCCGGGCACCATGATGCTGGAAGTGGGCTTGAGCGCCAGTCGGGCGATGATGTCCTGTCCGGTGGAGATGCCGCCCAGCACACCGCCGGCGTGGTTGGAGAGAAAGCCCCGCTCCGGGGTGATCTCGTCGCGGTGCTCGCTGCCCCGCTGGCTGACGACGGCAAAGCCGTCACCGATCTCCACACCCTTGACGGCATTGATGCTCATCAGCGCCTTGGCGATGTCGGCGTCCAGCCGGTCGAACACCGGTTCCCCCAGCCCCACCGGCACCCCGGTGGCCACCACTTCCACCAGCGCGCCGATGGAGTCGCCGGTTTTCTTCAGGTCGATGAGAAACTGCTCCATCTTGGGCAGCGCTTCCGGATCCGGACAGAAGAGCGGATTGGTGGCGATGAAGTCCCGCTCCACCCGCTCAATGGCCACGGGGCCGATCTGACGCACATAGCCGTAGATCTCCACCCCCAGCCGTTCGCGCAGGTATTTGCGGGCGATGGCGCCTGCGGCCACGCGCATGGCCGTCTCCCGTGCGGAAGAACGCCCGCCGCCGCGGTAGTCGCGCAGGCCGTATTTCTGCAGATAGGTGTAGTCGGCATGGGCCGGACGAAAGGTGTCGGCAATCTTGCCGTAGTCACGGGAACGCTGGTCGGTGTTCTCGATCACCATGGCGATCGGTGTGCCGGTGGTGCGCCCTTCGAACACGCCGGAGAGAATGCGCACCCGGTCCGGTTCACGCCGTGGCGTGGTGAATTTGGAGCTGCCCGGGCGACGCCGGTCCAGATCCTGCTGAATATCCGCCTCGCTCAGTTCCAGCCCGGGCGGACAGCCGTCCACGATGCACACCAGCGCCGGCCCGTGGCTCTCACCGGCGGTGGTGACGCGAAACAGTTCTCCCAGCGTATTGCCAGCCATGGCGACCTCCTGAATACGTCAATCCGCATATTCTATCAGCCAGCCATGGCACCACCGCGCTGCCGGAGACGAAAAAGGCGCACCCGAAGGCGCGCCTTTTCCGGACCGTAGAGCCGTTCGTCCTTACTGACCGCTCCAAGACTTGAGCATGTGGCGGGCAAAGTGCGGCTGCACCGGGCGGTTGTTATGCCCCAGCAGCTTCTGCAGCGCGGCAATCTGCGCCTCGGACGCCTCGATCGGCTGACGGAATACCATCCAGTAGACTCCTT
>JALVTA010000234.1 GCA_027036095.1 Thiotrichales bacterium
ATGCGAAGCTGACCCCCATCCTCTGCGTGGGGGAGACGCTGGAAGAGCGTGAGGCCGGCGTCACCGAGCAGGTGATCGAGCGTCAGCTGCAGGCGGTCATCGACCGCGTCGGTGGTGAGGCATTCGGCGACATCGTGATCGCCTATGAGCCGGTATGGGCCATCGGCACAGGCAAGACGGCCACGCCGGAGCAGGCGCAGGCGGTTCATGCCTTCATCCGCGAGCGTATCGCCATGCTGTCGGTGGATGCCGCCGAGCGCATGATCATTCAGTATGGCGGCAGCGTGAAGCCGGGTAATGCCGAGGCGCTTTTCTCTCAGCCGGATATTGACGGCGGCCTGATTGGCGGTGCTTCCCTCAAGGCGGAAGATTTTCTGGCCATCTGCAACGCTGCGGCCAAGGTGAAGGGATAAAAAGACATGTTTTCCATCGTGCTGACCATTCATCTGCTGGTGGCGCTGGCCATTATCGGTCTGGTGCTGATTCAGCAGGGCAAGGGGGCGGACGCTGGCGCCAGCTTTGGTGGCGGGTCCTCCCAGACCGTATTCGGCAGTCGCGGTTCGGCGACCTTTCTGTCGCGTCTGACTGCGATCATGGCAACCGTATTCTTCATTACGAGCATCACGCTGGCCTACATGAGTGCTTCACAGCACAAGGGCTATCAGAGCGTGATCGAAAAGGCGGCTACTGTCCCGGCGCAGCAGGATGATGTGCCGAAGCCGGTTGTGCCGCAGCAGTAACGAACGAAGAAGAATTTACGCCCAGGTGGTGGAATTGGTAGACACGCCATCTTGAGGGGGTGGTGGCGAAAGCCGTGCGGGTTCGACTCCCGCCCTGGGCACCATATTCAAACACGCAGGGGGAAACCCTATGTTGGAGAACTACCTGCCCATACTGGTGTTCGTGGTACTGGGCATTCTCTTCGGCGTCGGGCCGATTCTCGCGGGCTACCTGCTGGGTCCGCAGAAGCCGGACGACGAGAAGCTCTCTCCCTACGAGTGCGGCTTCGAGGCGTTTGAGGATGCGCGCATGAAATTCGATGTGCGCTTCTATCTCGTGGCCATTCTCTTCATCATCTTCGATCTGGAAATTGCCTTTCTGTTTCCCTGGGCGGTCGTGCTGGACGAAATCGGCACCTTCGGCCTGATCAGCATGAGCGTCTTTCTGGCACTGCTGGTGGTGGGCTTCATCTATGAATGGCGCAAGGGGGCTCTGGAATGGGAGTAGAAGGACTGCTCAAGCAGGGCGTGGTCACCACCACGGCCGACAAGCTGATCAACTGGGCCCGTACCGGCTCCCTGTGGCCCATGACCTTCGGTCTGGCCTGCTGTGCGGTGGAAATGATGCATGCCGGCGCGTCACGCTATGACCTGGACCGCTTCGGCATCATCTTTCGTCCCAGTCCCCGTCAGTCTGACGTGATGATCGTTGCCGGCACGCTGGTCAACAAGATGGCGCCGGCGCTGCGCAAGGTCTATGACCAGATGGCGGAGCCCCGCTGGGTCATCTCCATGGGATCCTGCGCCAACGGCGGCGGTTACTACCACTACTCCTATTCCGTCGTGCGCGGCTGTGACCGTATCGTGCCGGTGGACGTCTATGTGCCCGGCTGTCCGCCGACGGCAGAAGCGCTGCTCTACGGCATCGTGCAGCTGCAGCAGAAGATCAAGCGCACCAATACCATCGCGCGCTGAGGGGGCGGCATGAAACAGTCACTGATTACACTGCAGGAACAGGTGCGTCAGGCGCTGGGCGACAGTCTGGAAAAGGATCGCATCGCCCTGGATGAATACACCGTCGAGGTGAAGGAGGGCGACTGGCATCAGGTGGCCCTGACGCTGCGGGACCGGCTGGGCTTTGATCAGCTGATCGATCTGTGTGGCGTGGACTATGTGGCCTATGGACGCACCAACTGGGAAACGCTGGATGCGCCCAATGAGGGCTTCAGTCGTGGCGTATTCGATTTTGAGGAGCAGGTGAGCGAGCTGCCGCTGGACATGCCGCGCCGTTTTGCGGTGGTGATGCATCTGCTTTCCGTGGCCGACAACCGTCGCATCCGTGTGCGCGCCTTCATCGAAAACACGGCCCAGCCGACCATCGATTCCGTCGTGGACGTATGGAATTGTGCCAACTGGTTCGAGCGTGAGGCATTCGATCTTTTCGGCATCATCTTCCGCGGACACCCGGATCTGCGCCGCATCCTGACAGACTATGGATTTGTCGGTCATCCGCTGCGCAAGGATTTCCCGCTGACCGGTCATGTGGAGATGCGTTACGACCCGGAGCAGGGCCGCTGCATCTACGAGCCGGTTTCCATCGAAAACCGTGTCAACGTGCCGCGGGTCATTCGTGACGAAGGTTTTGCGGAGCAGGGGTGACAACAGATGGTAGAGATCAAGAACTATACGCTCAACTTCGGTCCTCAGCACCCCTCGGCGCACGGTGTTCTGCGTCTGATTCTCGAGCTGGACGGCGAGACCGTCGTCCGCTCCGATCCGCATATCGGGCTGCTGCACCGCGGCACAGAGAAGCTGGCCGAATACAAGCCGTTCAACCAGTCCATCGGCTACATGGACCGTCTCGATTATGTGTCCATGATGTGCAACGAGCACGCCTATGTCATGGCCATTGAAAAGCTGCTGGGTATCGAAGTGCCGGAGCGCGCCCAGTACATCCGCGTGATGTTCGACGAGATCACCCGCATTCTCAACCACCTGCTGTGGGTGGGCGCGCACGCACTGGATATCGGGGCCATGACCGTATTCCTCTATGCCTTCCGTGAGCGTGAGGATCTGATGGACTGCTACGAGGCGGTCTCCGGGGCCCGTCTGCACGCCACCTACTATCGTCCGGGCGGGGTCTACCGTGACCTGCCCGACAGCATGCCCAAATACAAGCCGTCGAAGTGGCGCTCCGAAAAGGAGCTGAAGCGTCTGAACGAAACCCGTGAGGGCAGCCTGCTGGACTTCCTGGAGGCCTTCACCGAGCGCTTCCCGGGCTATCTGGACGAATATGAGACGCTGCTGACTGACAACCGCATCTGGAAGCAGCGTACCGTGGACATCGGTGTCGTATCGCCGGAGCGGGCGCTGCAGCTGGGCTTCACCGGCCCCATGCTGCGAGGTTCCGGCGTGGCGTGGGATCTGCGCAAGAAGCAGCCCTACGAGGTGTACGATAGGCTGGACTTCAACATTCCCGTCGGCAAGTACGGTGACAGCTACGACCGTTATCTGGTGCGCATGGCGGAGATGCGCGAGTCCAACAAGATCATCCGTCAGTGCATCAAGTGGCTGCGGGAGAACCCCGGTCCGGTCATGGCGGAGAATCACAAGGT
>JALVTA010000235.1 GCA_027036095.1 Thiotrichales bacterium
GTTGTAGACCAGAGCGTATTCCATCCATGCGGCAAAGATAAGCACGCCGGCCACGCCGAGAATGCTCCAGAAAGCCACGAACCAGAACCGCCCCAGCCAGCGGTAGCCCCGATGGTCCAGTCCCAGCCGGTGGGTGCGGCGCCACTCGGTCCAGGCGATCCACGCCGACAGCAGCGCCAGAATTACCGGTGCAAAGGCCATCAGTGCCAGCAACAGCACTGCCAGCAGCACCACACCCACCATGGTGAGCAGCACCGCAAGGCCAATGTCCACCTTGACCTGCGTTTCCCCGTTCGGCTCCATGCCCTCCCCTCCTTATGATTTCCTGCGGGTGGCGCGCCGACCACGCCGCTTCGGTTCCGGCGCCTCGTCCAGCCGCTTCTGGCACTCTTCCAGTGTCAGCGCCATGGGGTCTTCGTTCCTGGCGATCTTGGCGTTCTTCTTCGTTTCCGTATCGGTGATGTACGGCCCCCAGCGCCCCTTGAGAATCTTGATGCTCGTACCCGGGAAGCTGCGCACGATCTTGTCCGCCTGCGCCGCCAGATGGGCCTTGACCACATCCACCGCCTCTTCCAGCGTCATGGAAAGCGGATCATAGCCTTTCAGCGGTGCATACTGCTTGGGCCCAAACTCCAGATAGGGGCCGAAAGGTCCGCGTTTGGCGGTCAGCGTCGCCCCTTTCTTCACTGCGAACACGGTGCCGTCGGCGGCGGTGACGGAAAAGTCTTCCGGCATCTGGCCGATCTCCCGCGGCAGCTTGAACAGTTCCAGCGCCTCTTCCAGCGTGAGCGTGTCCATGCGCTGACCCGGTTTGAGGCTGGCGAAGACCGGCTTTTCCTCACCATCTCCCCCCCCATCGCCCAGCTGGGCATAGGCCCCATAGCGGCCTACCTTAACCATCACCGGCTTGCCGCTCTTCGGGTCGGTGCCCAGATGGCGCACCTGCCCCGCCTCCTCGCGGGAGACATGCTCGGCCGCCTCCACTTTCGGGTGGAAACGGGCATAAAACTCTTCCAGCATCTTGCGCCAGGCCAGCTCACCGGCGGCGATTTCGTCCAGCTCCTCCTCCACATGGGCGGTGAAGTGGTAGTCCATGATCTCGCCGAAGTGCTTGATGAGAAAATCGGTCACCACCCCGGCGATGTCGGTGGGGAAAAGCTTGGCCCGCTCGGCGCCAGCGGTCTCGGTGCGGGTCTCCGAGGTCACCCGGCCGCTGTCATCCAGCGTCAGCACCCGGTAGCTGCGCTCGACGCCTTCCCGGTCTTCCTTGACCACATAGCCGCGCTGCTGAATGGTGTCGATGGTGGGCGCGTAGGTGGACGGACGGCCGATGCCCAGCTCCTCCAGCGTGCGCACCAGCGCCGCCTCGTTGTAGCGGGCAGGCGGGCGGCTGAAACTCTGGCGGGCACTGAGCGTGCCCAGAGACAGCGCCTCCCCTTCCGCCAGCGCCGGCAGCAGGGTGTTTTTGGCCTCTTCATCCCCATAAGCGCGCATGAAGCCGGGGAACTGGATCACCTCCCCCTTGGCCACTAGTTTTTCCGGCCGCTCCGACAGGGCCACCTGCACCGTGGTGCGTTCAAGGCGGGCATCCGCCATCTGGGAGGCCAGCGTGCGCCGGCGGATCAGCTCGTACAGGCGCTGTTCATTGCGGTCGGAGGAGACCACCTCGACGGAAAGATCGGTGGGGCGGATGGCCTCATGGGCTTCCTGCGCATTGGCACTCTTGCTCTTGTAATGGCGCGTCTGCACATACTCCGGCCCGTATTCGGCGCTGATCACCTCCCGCGCCTGGGCGATGGCCAGCTCCGACAGATTGACCGAGTCGGTCCGCATGTAGGTAATCTTGCCCGCCTCATACAGACGCTGGGCCAGGCTCATGGTCTGGCGCACGGAAAAGCCCAGCTTCTGCGCCGCCTCCTGCTGCAGGGTGGAGGTGGTAAACGGTGGTTTGGGGCTGCGTTTGGCCGGCTTTTTCTCCACGCTGGCCACGGTCATGCGGCTGCGCCCGGCCGCCTCCAGAAAGGTGTGCGCCGCCGCCTCGCTGTCAAAGGCCGCATCCAGCCGCACGGGCACTGCCTCGCCGCTGCCGTTGAGCAGCTCGCCGGCCACCTTGAAGCTGATCTCCGGCTCGAAAGCCTGAATCTCCCGCTCCCGCTCCACGATCAGACGTACCGCCACCGACTGCACCCGCCCGGCGGAGAGCCCCGTGCGGATCTTCTTCCACAGGACGGGCGACAGCTCGAAACCGACGATGCGGTCGAGAATGCGACGCGCCTGCTGGGCGTCCACCAGATTCATGTCGATGGTGCGCGGCGCGGCCACCGCCTGCTCGATGGCCGGTTTGGTGATCTCATGAAAAACGATACGGCGGGTGGTGTCCTTGTCCAGCTTGAGCGCCTCGGCCAGATGCCAGGCGATCGCTTCCCCCTCGCGGTCTTCATCCGTTGCCAGCCAGACGGCTTCCGCCTCCTTGGCCAGTTTGCGCAGTTCGGCCACCACCTTTTTCTTGTCCGGAGAAATTTCATAGGTGGGCGTAAAGCCATGTTCGATATCAATGCCCATGCCCTTTTTGGGCAGGTCACGGATATGTCCGTAACTGGAACGAACGGTGAAATCCTTGCCGAGGAATTTTTCGATGGTCTTCGCCTTGGCAGGCGACTCCACAATGACCAGATTCTTCATAGACGCTTCCAGATAATGACGGGGGCGCCACATGCGCCCGTGTGTTTATTTAATAAGGTAGCGGAAAAACGCGCCGCCACAAGCGCCGATCAGCAAATTCTTCGATACTGCCCGCCCGGCAGCGCCTCCACACAGCCGGCCAGCTCCAGCTCCAGCAGTGCGCCCTGCAGGCTGGACACCGGCCAGCGGGTGCGCACCGCCAGTTCATCCAGCGACACCGGATCAAAGTCCACCTGCCCAAGAAGCTGCTGCGCCTCGGTCGACAGCGAACCGGTATCCACGGCAGGCTGGGCTTCGTCCAGCGACAGCTGCGCCTGCAGATGGGGAAAGACCTCCTCGAGAATATCCTGCGCCGTCTCTACCAGTTTGGCACCCTGGCGGATGAGCCGGTGGCAGCCGCGCGCCATGGGATTGTGAATGGAGCCGGGGATGGCGAACACCTCCCGGCCCTGCTGACTGGCCAGCCGGGCGGTGATGAGCGAGCCGCTGCGCTCGGCCGCCTCCACCACCAGCGTGCCCACGCTCAGGCCGCTGACGATTCGGTTGCGGCGGGGAAAGTTCTGCGCTCTGGGCGGCGTGCCCAGCGGAAACTCCGACACCAGCGCCCCCTGTTCGGCGATCCGGTGGGCCAG
>JALVTA010000236.1 GCA_027036095.1 Thiotrichales bacterium
TAAGGATAACTCTTCATGCTGATCGAATCATCCGGAACCAAACAAATAAGTACCATGACCAATGACAAGCACAGCGGCCTTTAAAGGGAAGTTTACCCCTTTGCTTTGCTTTGCTTTGCTTTGCTTCTAAAAATGCTAAACACCATTTCCCTCACTTAAAAACTCAATCACATAATCTTCTTTTTTGTGACAGACTGGAGCATCCAAAGGATGAGGAAATTCAGGCTCCATATCTTCATCAATAGCCCCATAACGAGAAAATGTTACCTCAATAACCATAGGCATCCCATCCTCATTCACTGGAGCACAGTTTGTTGGATGAATATGGGCAATTGGAATCCCAATTTCCCTTACAAAATGTTCTATCTTCTCAAGATGTAAATCAACATCATGAAACTCTATGGCCACCCCACAAATTTTATCTTTATGCTTTACTATCTCATCAAGACATCGATACTCCCACCCTTCTATATCCATCTTGACAAAAACTTCTTCTCCTTCCCGTACCTTGTCCATCACCTCACTAAACTTAACAAAACCCTTGTTAACACCGCCAACAAAAACAGGATAATGCTTAACCCTCCCCTTAAAAAATAGCTTATAATCCAAAGCCCTATATAGCCACTTTGCTACGCCAAAAGGGTCAATTCTACACAAATACTTATATGCTTGTGAAAAAAACATACTCATTGAAGTAGATGCATCATAAGCCCAAATATAAGCTATCCCATCCTTTTTACTAAAAAAGTCCTTTTCAAATCTCCAGTCAGCATTAATTCCAAAACTCAGCAGAATACTTGACTTTTCGATATCTCTCCTTGAAACCAGATAACCACCATCATTTTTACTCCCCAATCTAACAAGATCAGAGCATGCCTTATATTTCATAAAGCCAGGCAAATAAACTTTTTTCATTTTCTTCCCTTTCCTTTTACCCAAAATTCCTTTACCCAAGGAGCATGCCGATACTTATCCCATGGCCCATCCATCACATCTTCAGGGTTTGGCCTCCCATGAAACAACACGACTGAACAGTCCGGTCTGGGCACATTGCCCCGAGGTGCGAGCAGCGGCCAGAAACGCTTTCTCAACCATCGACCTACACCGCCAAAAGAAAACGGTGTCTTGCTGTCAAGGTCAAGCTTGAATGAACAGACATCCCTTTTGGGCAAGATATGAGCCGAGGGTACGATGCGCTCAATCCAATCCTGATCCCCATGGAAGTTAGCAACCACATAGTCTCGTTGTGACCAGAAGGCCTCCCAGACAAATCCCAAAGCATCTGGATGGAACAACATGACAGAGCTATTCATCCGCCCAGGCTTGTCATCTGCGCTGATATGCAATAGATCGCCCTGTTTCTTAAAGGTATCTGTCAGCCTGGTCAAATCGTTCAGGATCACCACATCCAGATCCAGATACAGCACTATGTCTTCAGGTTCGAAAGGCAAAAAACCATTCTTGAAAAACAGCAACTTGTACCACCAACCCTTCAGACCAAAATCAGGCAACGACAGCACTTGGATCCCGGCCTCCAGCCCGGCGGCATCTTCAGTCAGGCAGTGGAATGTGAAAGGCTCGCTCATATGACGACTTACCATGCCATGGAGCCGGTTGACATATTTAGCAGGATATTTTTCACCCCATTTGAGGCAGAGCACACGAATCATGAGTCACGCCTCTCACTCTCACGTGATGCAATAGCCACAAGGCTGGACAGTGTCAACATGATGGCCGTAGTGGTGTAGGTATAGGTAAAAAGTGCACCGAAGAACATGACGAACATTAAGCCTATAATCAGCCCAGCAGCCGCCGCATGCTCTCCCATCCCCGATGGCGTCCTGCGCCAGACAAGCCAGAGCGGATAAAGCAAAACGGCCAGTCCTGACAGAAACCCGAATATTCCAGACAGCACCCAGTCCATGATGTACTGATTGTGCAAGTGAGTAAACTTCTTGATAAGTTTTTTGCCTGAATCAGGCATGCCTGACTTATCTACCAATGGCCATAACCCTTCAGGTTTGTAGGCACTAGGCCCCCATCCTGTCAGGGGTTTTTCCTTGATCAGATTCACACCGAACCAGAACATCTGATAGCGCAACCCCAGAGATGTCACATAATTACCCTTCTCTGCCAAGCGATAATCATTGATAGCCGCTCGAATCATATCGCGTTGCGTATAAGCACCTGCCAACAGCACCCCCGCAAGCGTAAAAAAAATAAGTCCCCGCTTGAGCACAGATACTCCATGCTTTCCAAAAAGTGCCCACATACCCCATGCAGCCACCTCAAAACCATAGAGAGCTAAAGGCGTACGTTTCTTCAGCAGGACAACCAGAACCAGCCCGAAAAACGCCAACGACCACCATGTCAAACTTTTCCTTTCACGCAGAGCAACAATAAAAAGCAGACCCGCACCCAAGGGAACGATGGTGCCCATATGCCCAATTCCTGAAAGGTACATGCCACCCTTATAGGCTGGAGACAGTAAATCAGGATGAAACTTCAGCCACTCCAAGGCAATGACAACCCAACCCCATCCAACAAATGCAATCCCGCATACCTTCATGGCCAGCCAGCCCAGTTGGTGTCGGACAATGCCATGAAACCACAGAAGGACCAGCAACATTAGCCCAGGCGCAGACAGACGCCATATGCCATCCTGCAAATAGGGCGGCCTCAACAGAAAGCTGGCCAAAAAAATGGAAACATAGACGAGCACAATAACCAACCATGCTTTTTCGTATTGATGGTATTTGACTGAATATGCCGGACGCACCACAAGCATGAAAGCTGTTGCCAGCAAGAAGGCACCGAACCCGACCCTGACCAGCCAGTCAACCTCCATCAAAAGCGGGCCGGCAGCCAGCCCCGTTCCCAAGGCCATGGCTACCGGTACCCACCTTGCCATTCCATTCTGCGTGCTCGTCACAATTGGCCTCCTAACTGTTCAAAAAGACTATGCAGTGTCTGGGATTTTTCATCCCCCTCGTCAAACTTACTCAATAACCTGCAACGAATTTGAGGTCTCAACAATTTGGTTGACAACATGACAGTACTCAGATCTCCAACCACCTCAGTTTCATCAGATAGCAATGGCAAGATAAACTCATAAGCCACACTCTTAGGTAACAGTAAGGTTTCTGGAGATAAAAGATTCAAAGGATCCCGTCCTTCATAACGGGGATGATACTTGACTGCCGTCAACCCTTCCGATTGATCCAGCTCCTGCCTTAATACCTGAGCCAGCTCGGGCTGGCGCTTCATATGTACAGGATGTGGAAGAAGAATCAACTTTCTTATACTGGAGAGCTGATTGGTCTCAAACCTCATCAGCTCAGCCAGTTGAGAGGCCAGTTTTTGCATTGCTGGCGCACACGATAGTTCAACGGCAATACGCTCTGGTTTTTTTTGCAAAAGAGGTATACGAGCCATAGGTGGAAACAGCAATCGAGCTTTATCAACCCACCTGCTATCACCGATGGTCCGGGGTTGATCCCACCAAACCCCGTATACCATTTTTTTCACCAGATTGTTCAACCACCACTCCAAACGGGAGTGTTTCCACCACAGATAGCTGTATAGCCCATCATCCAGATAGACACCCTTGGGCCTTGGTCCTGTCAGGGAAAACCGGTGCATGAGGTACTGAAACTCTATCCGGCGATCACTGCCTACAATAATTTCTGAGGGGCGAGAATCTTCTACCCATCGCCAGAGCTGCCCGAACTGGCGCTTTCTGAGAAAGGTTTTTTTCCAGCCTGTGGCAGCAGGCAGAGAGTGAATGCTTGTCAAAGGAAAGTCAGTATTGTTTCGCAACAGGTCAAGGTAAGGTAAAGGAGCTTTCTGATCGATCATGATCAACCGCGCCTTAGCGGGCTTCCGCTCAAGCATGTCAATGAGCGAGAGAAAAAGGTTGAAAGGCGTGGAGGGCAGATAGATCACCTCGCTCATGCACCCGTCTCCAGCGCATGGATGATGGCCTCGGGTGAGAGGCCTTCAAGGCTTGCCTGTGCCTCTGCCTGTGTGGTGCGCTTGAGATAGCGATCAGCCAGCGGTGAAATCAGATGCCGGACACGCCGTCCACGTGCCCCCACCCGGCCCGGGTCGGTCACCCGGTAGAGCACTGCGGTGGGCACATTGAGCGCCGCGGCCAGATGGGCCAGGCCTGTGTCAACCGCCACAACCTGTTCGGCGCCACCCAGCAGGCTGGCCATGGCCCCAAGGGAAAAGCGCTCAGCAGGCACCTGTGCGTTATCAAATCCCTGTGCGAGCCGCAGGCTTCGGTGATGCTCTTCTTCACTCCCCCACGGCAGTACGACCTGCCGCCCTTGCAGGGCAGCATGCTCGATTAGCTGACGCCAGTATTTTTCCGGCCACAGCTTGGTCTCCCAGGTGGTACCGTGCAGAAACACCCAGTAAGGCGAACGCACCGCCAGTCCATGATCAATCCGGGGCGGCGTGATGCCATAATCGATTTCACTCTGCGGCAGCTCATAGTCCAGCACCTGCGCAAACAGCTGGCGCAGCCGGTCAATGGCGTGCTGCTCGACAGGCACATGACATGTGGGGTCATAGAAGCGGGCGGCCAACGGCTCGCGGGCACTGGCGCGGTCAAAGCCGGCTATCGACGGGGTCTCCCCCATTTTTACAGGGTCGGTTTTTTGCCCAGTGGAAAAAGTGCGGTTTTTGAGTGCCTTTTGGGCCTTTCCGGCCACAAAAACGCTTTTGAGCAACCCCTGGGCGTCCAGAATGAGGTCATAGGGGCCTGCGGCGGCAATCTGGTCGAAGAAAGCGCTCATATCACGCCAGACGGCCGGGGACCACAGCCGTTTGCGCCACTGCCGCAGGCGGATGGGAAAGACACGGTCAACGGCGGCATGCCAGGTGGGAATCTCTGCAAAACCCTCTTCCACCACCCAGTCGAAACGGATGCCGGGCAGCGCGCGGGCAGCGTCGGTGACAGCGGGCAATGTGTGAATCACATCGCCCATGGAGGACATCTTAACCAGCAAAACGCGCATGGGGTGATGTGCTCAGCCAGTCCAGATAGAGGGGCACACCCTCCTGCACCGTTTTGAAGGGCCTGTCATAGCCGGCGGCGCGCAGGGCGGTCATGTCCGCCTCCGTAAAGCTCTGATAGGCGCCCTTGAGGTGATCCGGGAAAGGAATGTATTCGATCTCGCCCTTGCCATACCAGTCGATGACCGCCTGCGCCAGCTCGCGGAAGGTCTGCGCCCGGCCGGTGCCGCAGTTGTAGATGCCGCTGACTTCCGGATGCTGCCACAGCCACAGGTTCACATCCACCACATCGCACACGTAGATGAAGTCCCGCTTCTGCTCGCCCGGGCCGTAGCCGTCATAGGCGCCGAACAGTTTGGGGTTCTCGCCCTGCTTGAGCTGATTGAACAGGTGGAAGGGCACCGAGGCCATGCTGCCCTTGTGCTGCTCCCGCGGGCCATAGACATTGAAATAGCGCAGCCCCGCCACCTGACTGTTCGCCTCCGGCAGCAGCTGGCGCACATACTGGTCAAACTGAAACTTGGAATACGCATACACGTTCAGCGGAAATTCATTGTCCCGCTGCTCGCTGAAGCCCCGGCTGCCGTCGCCATAGACGGAGGCGGAAGATGCGTAGATGAAGGGAATGGCCCGCTCCAGCGCATAGTCCAGCAGCGCCTTGGAGTATTCGTAATTGTTGTCGAGCATGTAGCGCCCGTCCCACTCGGTGGTGGTGGAGCAGGCCCCCTGATGGAAGATGACCTCGATCTCTCCGAGGTCCTCCCCTTCTTCCACCAGTTCGAGAAAGTCCCGCTTGTCCAGATAGTCGGCGATGTCGCAATCGGCCAGGTTGATGAACTTTTTGCCGTTTTCCAGATTGTCCACCACCAGAATGTCACTGCGCCCCTGCTCGTTGAGGGCCTTGACCAGATTGCTGCCGATGAAACCGGCCCCGCCTGTGACGATGATCATGCGAATCGCTCCCAGATGACTGCAAACCACACTATTGTAGCCCCCACCAGCGCCAGCAGCACGGCGGCGGACCCCATGTCCTTGGCACGGCCCGCCAGCGGATGGAAGTCGGGATCGATGCGATCCACCACCGTCTCAATGGCCGAGTTAAGCAGCTCCACCACCATCACCAGCAACCACACCCCTACCAGCAGGGCAAACTCCACCGGCGTGCGCGCCAGCCATGCCGCCAGCGGTACCAGCAGCGCCAGCGCCACCGCTTCCTGTCGAAACGCCGCTTCCCCCCGCCAGGCCGCCATCAATCCCTGACGGGAATAGTTCAGGGCGGCGACAAGCCGCCGCCAGCCGACATGGGGCGATTTCATCGCGGCCATCTCCTGTCAATATCGAAGCCATAGGCCATGCGCTGACGGGGCACATGGGGGCGCAGGAAGCTGTATTGGCAGCCGTCGCAGTCCGGCAGGTTCAGGTCGAGCCAGTCCAGCCAGGTTTCGAACAGCCGGTCAGCCATGTAAGGATGCCCGCGGTTGGCCTGAAGCTGCTCAAGCTGCTCCGTCTGCGCCCGCCAGGCGGCCTCATTGTTCCAGAACACCACCGGAATGGTGAACATGGGCCAGGTGGGATGGTCCGGCGTGTGGCCGTTGAGATCGGCGGTCTCGAACACCTCTTCACCATGGTCGGAAAACAGCATCCACCCACTCAGTCCGCGCTGATGCTTGCGCAGCAGACGGTCGATCTCCCCCACCAGCCAGTCGGTGTAGCGCACGCTGTCGTCATATTGGTTGGCTTTCTCCGTCTTCCAGCCCAACGGATCCTTTACCGCCAGGTGCGGCGGCGTGCCGGTGAAATGGCGGAACTCAGGCGGATAGCGGTTGGCATACTGCAGATGAGAGCCCATCAGGTGAACGAAGATCAGCTTGTCTCGGGCCGGGTCCTGCAGCGCCTTGTCCACCTCCGGCAGCAGCAGGCCGTCATAGCGGTGGGCGGAAACGCCCGCCTGCTTGCGCCCGACAAAGACCGCCTTGTCCACCGTTTCGGCGATCAGCTGCGTGGGAATGCGGAAAGGCTGCTGATTGGAGAGCCAGAAGACCCTGTAACCTGCCTTGCGGGCCAGATTGGCAATGCTGAGCGCGTGGTGGAAATCCCGTTCCGGATGCTCCCGGCTCTGCGGGAACAGTCCGCCTTTAGCGCGGGACGCGTCTGCACGAAGGGGGCGACCACATCCTCCATCACCACCAGCTGGTCACGCAGCACATCAAGCCGCGGCGTGGTCAGGCGGGGGTAGCCATAGAGGGACATGTGGGTGCGGGTCATCGCCTCGCCGATGATGATCACATAGGTATGCGCCCGATCATCATGCAGCAGGTGCACCGGCGTGGCATCCTGAGCCACCAGTCGGCGGTAGTCGGCCACCAGCTTGGCATAGGACTCGGCATTCTGCACATAGGTGGGCGCAATCCCCAGCAGCCCCGGCAGAATGTCATAGAAACGGTGCTTCAGCGCCATCTGCGAGACGGCGAAGGCCAGCGCGCCCACACCCAAGACGCCCACCACCCAGTGGCCTCGACCATACTGCCGGGGAAAGCGCATGTGGCGCACCAGCCACGCATACCCCCCCACATAGAGCATAAAGATCAGCAGAGACGGCAGGTTGAGATAGGCGGTCACCAGCTCGCTGGCCTCTCCCATGTCAGTGTGAAAGACGGCATCCAGCGTCTCGGTGGAAAAGACCCCGCCGAAATAGAAGGCATAGTAAATGTCCGCCAGCCCAGTGAGCAGAAACGGCAGCGTCAGCAATACCGCCACCCAGCGACGGCGTGCCAACCAGATCAGCGCCACCAGTGCAAGCGTCCAGCCCAGTCGGCTGTTGA
The DNA here is from genome assembly GCA_027036095.1 of Thiotrichales bacterium. GTDB lineage: Bacteria > Pseudomonadota > Gammaproteobacteria > Thiomicrospirales > Thiomicrospiraceae > Sulfurivirga. The sequence goes on from JALVTA010000236.1 coordinate 7,845, forward strand.
GCTCGGACTCACGGATGAAATCGGAAAAGGCCACCTCAAAGCCGTAAGGCACCCACAGGGTCCAGATGACCACCACCAGAGGTGCACTCAGCCACTTTTTCAGATCAGACCGCGCGTTCATGCCTCCCCCTGCAGAAAACCCACAAGCATAGCGGAAAGCGACCGGTTTTTCATTACAATACGCCCATGCCCGAACGACTCCAATCCCCCTGGCGGCGGCTGCTCGCGCACCTGGAAGCCTGGCTGATCGATCACGAATACATTCGTGTGCTCTACCGCAACTTCCACCGCCTTTCCGACACCGCTTGGCGCAGCAACCAGCCCAGCCCCGCCTTCGTGCGCAAGCTGAAGGAGCGCTTTGGCGTGCGCACCATCATCAGCCTGCGGCGGCCGGATGACTCCGGCCAGTATCTGCTGGAGAAGGAAGCCTGCGACCGCCATGGCATCACGCTGCTGCACCACCGTTTTTCCAGCCGGGAATTTCCTGCGGTCGAGGCCGTGCTTGCTGCTCGTGACCTGTTGCGGCAGGCCGAACCGCCGCTGCTGATCCACTGCAAATCCGGTGCCGACCGTGCAGGCCTGATGAGTGTCTTCTACCGACACTTCGTGCTGGGTGAACCCGTAGAAGAGGTGTGGCGGGAAGAACTCAACTGGCGCTATGGTCATTTTCGCTTCGGCGACACCGGCAAGCTGGACGCCTTTTTTGAAGCCTATGAGGCCTTCAAGGCGGCCCACCCGCAGGTCACTTTCGAACAGTGGCTGACCGAACACTATGACCGCGAAGCGCTCAACCGCCAGTACAATGCGGGCAGGCTGGGCCACCTGCTCATCGACAGGGTGCTGAGACGGGAATGAATGCGGACACCTTGAGACTCTACCGTCGCCTGCTGGGCTACATTCGCCCCTACTGGAAAATGGTGCTGGTCACCCTTGTCTCACTGGTGGTGGCCGCCGCCATGGAACCTCTGATGCCCGCCCTGCTCAAGCCGCTGGTAGACGACAGCCTCATCGCCAAGGATCCGGACAGTATCCACACCATCCCGCTGCTGCTGGTACTGGTATTCGTCATCAAGGGGCTGGCCGAATACGGCAGCAAGGTGGCCTCGGAATGGGTGGCCCACCGGGCCATTCTGGATATCCGCGCCGACCTGTTCGCCAAGCTCAACCGCCTGCCTCAGCGGCTGCATGATGAATATGGCTCGGGCAAACTGCTGTCCAAAATCACCTATGACGTGCAGCAGGTGGCCGCGGCACTGTCCCAGGCGTGGATTGTGGTCATCCGCGACTCGCTCATCATTCTCGCCCTGCTGGCCTACCTGCTCTATGTCAGCTGGCAGCTGACGCTGCTCATTCTGCTGGTAGCCCCCCTGCTGGCTTTCGTCATCGACCGGGCCAGCCGCCTGATGCGGGGCTCCTCCACCGAGATGCAGAACGCCATGGGCCAGATGACCCACCAGCTGGAAGAAGCCCTCAACGGTCACCGGGACATCAAGCTGTTCGGTGCCGAAGAATATGAACAGAAGCGCTTCGAGACCGTAGCGGAACGGCTGCGCCGCCACACCATGCGCGTGGTCTCCGTCTCGGCCGCCAACGTGCCCCTGGTGCAGGTGCTGGCCGCCATTGCGCTGGCTATCGTCGTCTATGTGGCCTCGCTGCTGTCCGCGCAGGACAAGTTCACCCCGGGCGAGTTCATCGCCTACATCGCCGCCATGGCCATGATCTTCGAACCGGTGCGGCGGCTGACCAACATCAACCGCACCATTCAGCAGGGCATGGCCGCAGCGCAGAGCATCTTCGAGCTGCTGGATCTGCCGGATGAGCGCGACACCGGCACCCTCACGCCCACCATCAGGGGGGACATCCGCTTCGAACGGGTGAGTTTCCGCTATCCCGGCAGTGAACGGCCGGCACTGCAGGCTTTTACGCTGCACATCCCGCAAGGCCGCACCACGGCACTGGTAGGCCCTTCCGGCTCCGGCAAGACCACCGTCACCCAGCTGCTGGCCCGCTTCTACGCACCCGATGAAGGGGTCATCACCTGTGACGGCCATGACATTCAGGCCATCCGTCTGGACTGGTGGCGTCAGCACATCGCTCTTGTCAGCCAGCAGGTGGTGCTGTTTGACGACACCATCGCCGCCAATATCGCCTACGGGCAGCCCGATGTGCCGCGGGAACGCATCATCGCCGCCGCCCGAGCCGCCCATGCGTGGGAATTCATCGAACGGCTGCCTCAGGGTCTGGACACCCCCATCGGCGAGAATGGCAGCCAGCTCTCCGGCGGGCAGCGGCAACGCATTGCCATTGCGCGCGCCTTTCTCAAGGATGCCCCCATTCTCATTCTCGACGAGGCCACCTCCGCGCTGGACAATGAAAGCGAACAGGCGGTGCAGGCCGCACTGGAAGAACTGCGCCAAGGACGTACCGTCATCATCATCGCCCACCGGCTCAGCACCGTGGAGAACGCCGACCAGATCGCCGTGCTGGAACAGGGGCTGCTGGTGGAACTGGGCACGCACCAGCAGCTTATGAACGCACAGGGACGCTATGCGCAGCTCTATCGACAGAATGCCCTCACCTGAACGCCCCCCCAAGGCTCTTCTGCACCCTCGCTACTGGCCCCACTGGCTGGGACTGGGGCTGCTGCGACTGATCGCCCTGCTGCCCCACGAGAGCAAGATCCGCCTCGGGCGCCCTCTGGGACGCCTGCTCTACCATGCGGCCGGCTCAAGAAGACGCATGGCGGCTCGCAATATCGCGCTGGCCTTTCCGGACTGGCCGGAAGAAAAACGCAAGGCGCTGGTTCGCGCCCATTTCGAATCCCTCGGCATCGGCCTGATGGAGCTGCTCATCGTCTGGTGGGATCCCTCCCGCCATGGCGACCACCGCAGGGCAAGCCGGCTGGTCACCTTTCATGGCCTGGAGCATTATGAACAGCTTCGCAGGGCGGGCAGACCGGTCATCTGGCTCATTCCCCACTTCACGCACATTGACCTGACTGGCCTGTTCCTACAGATTCACTTCCCCTATGCACCGGTGTATCGCCCCCATGACAACCCGTGGGCCGAATACGTCATCCGCACCGGTCGCACCCGCTACCGTAACGGCCTGCCATGGGTGACGCCCATCGGCAAGGACAATGTGCGCGCCATGCTCCGCCACCTCAAAAAAGGCGGCACGCTCTTCTACCTGCCGGACCAGCGCTTCCGCCATCCCGAACAGCGGGTGGATGCCACCTTCTTCGGCCATCCGGCCCCCAGCAATCCGGCCACCTCCAAACTGGCGCAGCTGACCGGAGCCGCGGTGATGCCGGTGTTCACCCGCCGTATCGGCACCCATTACCATGTCACCTTCCTACCGCCGCTGGAAGATTTCCCAGGCGAAGACCCACTGGCGGATACGGAACGCCTGCACCGCCTGTATGAACAGGAGATTCGCGCCAACCCGGCGCAGTATCTGTGGGTGCACAACCGCTGGAATCTGCCGAAGGAAGGCTGAAGAAGGCGCAGTGGAATACTGCCTCTGAAACGAAAAAACCCCGACCTGTTCAGGCCGGGGTTTTCCATATTGGTTGCGGGAGCAGGATTTGAACCTGCGACCTTCGGGTTATGAGCCCGACGAGCTACCAGACTGCTCCATCCCGCGTCATTGGAACGAGGCGTATTATAGGCGCCGCCCCGACGGTTTTCAAGGGGGTTACTGGGCTTTCTTCGCCGCTGTTTCCTTCGGCTCGATGTTCATCAGCTCAATGTCAAACTGCAGGGCCGCGTTGGGACCGATCACATTGCCGGCGCCACGTTCCCCGTATGCCAGTTTGGCCGGAATCCACACGCGCCACTTGTCGCCTACCTTCATTTTGGGCAGCACGATGCGCCACCCCCTGATCACCTGATCCATCTTCAGCCGGATCGGCTTGCCGCGCCTGTAGGAGCTGTCGAACACCTTGCCATTGAGCAGACGGCCCTCATAGTGCACCACGACGGTATCATCCGCCTTGGGCGAGGGCCCCTTACCCTGCTTGAGCACCTTGTACTGGATGCCCTCCGGCAGCGTCTTCACACCCGGCTTTTTGCCATTCTCGGCAAAGAACCTCTTCTCTTCCGCGGCATTTTCAGCCGCCAGCTTCTTGCGCTGCTCGATCTGGCGGGCGATGATCTTCGCCTGCGTTTCCCTGGCCAGCTTTTCCAGCTCCGCTTCACTCAGCCGGGAGGGTTTGCCCGCCATCTGCTCACGGAAACCGGTCATGAGCGCGTCCACATCCACCTTCAGGCCCTTTTCCTGCAGCCCCTTGGCCATATCCCTACCAACTGCGTAGCCCAGCTTCTGCTCAAATGTCTTGAGTTCGGCGGCCTGCGCTGTAGTCGTCAGCAATATTGCCGTGGCCAGAAGCGTCCGTCGAATCATGCCTTTTTCTCCTCTGTGTCCGATCCTTTGTAAGTGCCGTAGATCACCAGCGAGTGGCTTTCCAGCTCGAAGCCTTTTTCTTTGGCGATTTCCCGGATGCGCTGTTCGATCACCGGGTCCACGAACTCTTTCACATGTCCGGTCTTGAGACAAACGATGTGATCGTGATTGTCTCCCCGGTCAAGCTCGAAGCGGGAAGTGTTGTCATCAAAGATCAGACGGCGCACGATGCCCGCCTGTTCAAACTGGGTCAGCACCCGGTAGACGGTGGCCAGCCCCACGTCCTCGCCCTGCTGGTGAAGAATGTGGTACACCTCTTCGGCGGAAAAGTGATCCTCTTCGCCGCCCTGCTCCAGAATCTCGAGAATCTTCAGCCGGGGCACCGTCACCTTGAGCCCGGCTTTCTTAAGATCCTTGCTGCTCATGTCACACCTGTGCCATTTACGGGATGACCTATAATAGCAAATCCGCACCCGAACCCAGAGGGAATCAATCGAATGAAACGCACTGGCAAGATTCTGACTATCGGTCTGATGCTGCTGAGCCTCAATGGCTGCAGCTGGCTGAAAGCCTATGAACCCCCTCTGGTGCAGGGCGTACTGATCGAGCCGGAAAAACTCGATGAACTACAAGAGGGGCTGAGCAAACGGCAGGTGCGCATGCTTTTGGGTCCCAACTTCGCACAGGATCCGTTCGACCCCCATGTGTGGGACTATGTGCTGCGCACCAATCAGCCCGCGCTGAAGAAGAAATACGTCGGCCACCTGCGCCTGTGGTTCGACGATGAAGGCTATCTGGTGCGCTGGAAGCGGCTGGATCAGCCCGCGTCCGAAGGCTGAGCCTTTCTCTTTCCTTCTGCGCCCGACTTCTCCGCCTGTTTGCGCCGCCGCGCCTTCGGATCCACCTTGAGCGGCCGGTAGATCTCAATCCGGTCCCCGTCCCGCAACACCTGATCCGGCCTGGCCAGTTTGTTCCACACGCCGAATTTCTCAATCTTCAGGTGCGGGACATATTCGTGAATGAGCGACCTTGCCAGCGCCTCGCCCACCGTAGTGCCCTCCGGCACCCTCTCCTCCAGCAACCACTGCTGCTCCGGCTCGGCGTAGGCCACCTCAATGGTGATCATCTTGTCCTTACTGGCCATACAGACTCCTTGCGCGCTGACAGAAGGCGTCCACCAGTGTGGTGGCTATCTGCTCGAATACCGGTGCCAGAGCCTTTCCGAACAGACCGCCGGCTACCTCGTAGCTGACCTCGAACTCAATCTTGCACGCCTGCGCATCCAGCGGCGTGAAGCGCCACTGTCCGGAAAGGTGGCGGAACGGCCCTTCCACCAGCGTCATCTCGATCCACTCCCCCGGCGAAAAACGGTTGCGCGTGACGAAATGCTGCCGGACAGGCCCCTTGCGAATGTGCACCGCCGCAGTCATTTCGTTGTCAGCCTGCGAAAGCACCTCCCCTCTGGCGCACCAGGGCAGAAACTCCGGATAGCTCGGCACATCGTTGACCAGATCGAACATCTGGCGTGCCGAATAGGGCTGCAGTGCGGAACGGGAAATCTTTTTCATGCCGGGCCAACTCGCTATAATCGCGCCATTATGGCAAAAAAAGACAAGAAAAAGAATTCCACCACCATCGCCGTCAACAAGAAGGCCCGCCACGACTATTTCATCGAAGAGACTTACGAGGCCGGCCTCGTTCTGGAAGGCTGGGAGGTCAAGAGCCTGCGTGCCGGCAAGGTCAACATCCGCGATGCCTGGGTCAAGATTCTCAATGACGAGGCCTGGCTGATCGGCGCGCTGATCACCCCGCTGACTACCGCCTCCACCCACACGGCCCACGACCCGACCCGCACCCGCAAACTGCTGCTGCACCGGCGTGAGATCGACCGACTGCGCGGCAAAGTGGAACAGCAGGGCTACACGCTGATCCCCCTCCAGCTCTACTGGAAACGGGGACGGGTGAAACTGGAATTCGGCCTGGCCAAGGGCAAGAAGCTGCACGACAAGCGCGCCACCCTCAAAGAGCGCGACTGGCAGCGCCAGAAGCAGCGACTCTTGAAGTCTTCCTTCTGATCCCCATATAATGATCTGTCCCGTTGGACTTTTACCTTTTCGGGGGTGCACTGGTTTCGACGGGGTGTGCGAAGTTTGAAATGCATGCCGAGCTTGGACACGCTCGTTAATCAGGTCCGGTTTGTCATAGTTGCAAACGACGAAAACTACGCTCTGGCTGCTTAATCCAGCCAGTGCCCGCTGGGTGCGATGCCCGTATCGCCCCAGCCGGGTATCGGCTTAAACGGGATCGCCACCGTCACGTGCCTGGGTGACGGCGGTTAAACCTCACAGGCTTGGCCTGCCGTGGTCCCTGTCAGTCGGGCAGCGGCAGGCGAGATCAATAGACTGACTAA